>DESS01000107.1 GCA_002361335.1 Richelia sp. UBA3308 | reverse complement strand
CTTGTCCAGACTTTACAGAGCAGCATCCTTTAGTGCAATACCCTAAAGGATATTGCTACATTTACAAAGCTTGCCCTGCCGCAAGCTAGGAGCATTTAAGCCTGCCCTCGGGCAGGCTTTGTTTGTCTAGCCCCAGGCTTATAGCCTGTGGGCGTTTTGCACGCCAGATTATTAGTTATTAATTGTTAACTGATTCGCTATTACGCTACAATTCAACCAGCGCAAGCATTCCCTGTATTATCTACCCCATGCTGGAAACCCTGGAAACTCAACTTTACCAATTAGAACAATTTGCCAACACCCTTGTTTCTAACCAATTAACTCACCTGAGTTTACTCAGCATCGGCATTATTTTCCTGGCTGGATTGCTTACTAGTCTTACCCCTTGTATGCTTTCCATGCTACCAATCACCATTGGTTATATCGGCGGTTATGAAGCAAAAAGCCGCATCCAAGCAGCCGCACAATCTACTTGGTTTGCTTTGGGATTGGCAACTACTCTTGCAGGGCTTGGGATAATAGCAGCAGTTGTCGGAAAAGTCTACGGCCAAATTGGTATCGGCTTACCAATTATTGTCAGCATTATTGCAATTTTGATGGGATTAAACCTACTGGAAGCTTTACCATTACAACTTCCGAATTGGGGTGGTACCGAATGGATTTCTCAAGAATTACCCCAAGGAGTGAAAGCCTATTGTATTGGTTTGAGTTTCGGTTTGGTGGCTTCCCCTTGCAGTACTCCTGTTTTAGCTAGTTTACTAGCATGGGTTGCCAGTTCCAAAGATTTAATTTTAGGTGCTGCTTTGCTGCTTTCCTACACCGCAGGTTATGTTACGCCGTTAATTTTAGCCGGTACTTTTACAGCTTCAATAAAAAAGATAATCGAATTTCGTCGGTTTTCTGGTTGGATAAATCCCGTCAGCGGCGCATTATTAGTTGGATTTGGGGTATTTTCATTAATTTCTCGGATTCCCTTGGGAAGCTTATAATAAATGACTTTAGAAGAATCATCAAAGAAATCACCGCTAGCTGGATTTACAAGCTTTATCCGCAAAGAGTTTTTACCGGTACTCACAGATTTACGATTAGCGATAATTCTGCTGTTAGCGATCGCAATATTCAGTATCAGTGGTACAGTTATCGAACAAGGAGAATCCATCGCTTTTTATCAACAGAATTATCCAGAAAATCCGGCTTTATTTGGCTTTCTTACCTGGAAAGTCATCCTAATTCTGGGTTTAGATCATGTTTATCGTACCTGGTGGTTTTTATCTTTACTTATCTTGTTTGGCACAAGTTTAACTGCTTGTACCTTCAGCCGCCAACTTCCAGCCCTCAAAGCTGCACGTCGCTGGAAATTTTACAATAAACCCCAAGGATTTCAAAGACTGGCTTTAAGCGCGGAATTCGATGTTGATCAAGAAAATTTTACATCTATCCAAAATCTCAGCGAAATTCTACAAAAACGCCGCTACAAAGTTTTTCAAGAAGATGCAAATAAACTTTACGCCCGTAAAGGAATTATCGGTAGAATAGGTCCGATTATAGTTCACATCGGTATTGTAGTCACCTTACTTGGCTCAATTTTGGGCGCGATGACGGGATTTATCGCCCAAGAAATGGTTCCTAGCGGTGAAACATTTATAGTTAGAAATATAATAGATGCTGGACCTTGGGCAGCATCACAAGTTCCTAAAGATTGGGGTGTCAAAGTAAATCGCTTCTGGATTGACTACTCTCCAACCGGCGATATCGACCAATTTTACTCGGATATGTCGGTATTAGACAAGGAAGGAAAAGAAGTAGATAAAGACACCATTTTCGTTAACCATCCCCTGCGACACAAAGGCGTTACCTTTTATCAAACAGATTGGGGAATTGCCGCAGTAAAAGTTCGAGTCAACAAAAGTCCGATTTTTAAACTTCCCATGGCGCAACTTAACACCCAAGGAAATGGGCGCATTTGGGGAACTTGGATTCCTACCAAACCGGATTTAAGTGAAGGAGTTTCCCTACTAGCAAAAGACTTACAAGGAACTGTATTAATTTACAATGCTCAAGGCAAGCTAGTAAATACCATCCGCGAAGGAATGTCCGCTGAAGTTAATGGTGTTACCTTAAAAGTTTTAGAAATAGTTGGTTCTACGGGATTACAAATCAAAGCAGATCCAGGTATACCAGTAGTTTATGCCGGATTCGCCATCTTAATGATGGGAGTAGTTATGAGTTACTTTTCTCACTCACAAGTATGGGTATTACAGAAAGAAAATAATTTGTACATCGGCGGTAAAACCAATCGCGCTCAAGTGGCTTTTGAAGGAGAAATGATTGAGATTTTTGAACAAATAAACTCTCAATCTAATAAGATTACTAAGCCTTTGGTTTCAACTTCGTGAATTTGGGTATGGGGCATTGGGCATGGGGCATTGAGAAATAATTTTGTAGGTGTTTTGCTAATAGGAAGTCAGATAATGTTAATATTCTCTAGAGCTTTAGTAATCATTTGATATATATAGCAATCTTAAATAATTTGTAAAAACCATGTTTATTAATGGCTAGAATACTATTACACTACGGTGGCAATAAAGTACCCATATCAAAATTTTTAAACATGAAAGAAAATAATAATTTCGACTTATTACCTTTTGACTTGATACTTTTGACTTCCCAGCAGCGGTGCTAGTGCGAGTTTCCCGCCTTGCACTACTTATAATTTGACAAATTAACAAGTACTGAATTTTATTTTCAAATACATTATTTTACAGCATATAGATATGGATTCAACTATTGTATAAAGACTACTTCAAAGGAAGGATGACAGATTAATTGTATTTTAATAAAACATACTGCTGCCTTATTTTTTTTGTATAAAATGAATAAATTTGTAGATAACTATAGCAATTTAATTTTAGATACCTATAGAAATTTAATTAGAAAAAACGGTAAATCAAATATAGTAAAAATACTTTATAAACTAGCTAATAGCCTTGTGATTGCTTATGAAAATGAAACTTGTTCTAACATGAGTAAGAATGGAGAATTATATATAATTAACTCTATAAAACAATATTACGGCAATCAAAAACTTATTATATTTGATGTTGGAGCTAATAGAGGTCAATATGCCAATCTAATTAATCAACATATTGCCAATTCAACTATTCATTGCTTTGAAATAGTTCCTCAAACTTTTAGTTTGTTGACAAAAAATCTATCTTTGAAAACAAATATTATTCTCAATAATTTTGGATTGTCAGATACAGATAGAATCGAAGAAGTCACCTGGTTTACTAAAGAAGATTCTGGTAGCAGCATTAATCCACTTCCTTGGCAATCAAATTCTCAAAAGTTAACCTGTCAAGTTGTATCTGGAGATGATTATTGTCAAAACAATAGCATTGATAAAATTGATTTATTAAAAATAGATACTGAAGGGCATGAATTATCGGTTTTAAATGGATTTAAAAATTTAATTAAATCAGAAAAAATATCACTAATTCAATTTGAATATGGCTTCACCTATATTCCTTCTAGAACAACACTAGGTGATATTTACCAACTTTTAACACCCTGTGGTTATTCAATAGGTAGGCTCTACCCACAAGGTGTTGGATTTAAACAATATGATTTATTTGAAGATGAAACATTTAAAGCTGGAAATTATATCGCTATTCATCAATCAGCTACAAATTTAATCGAATCAATCAAAATATAGGTAATTTTAACCCAAAGGATAAGTCCTCTAAAATCTTAACTGAGCAAGTTTTGGGTCTTTTACAGCTTCCTTCTCAAATCAACTTTTAAATTAAAATAATAACATGAATTTTCTTAGGGCGATCGCAAAATTATTTCTCAATGCCCAGTGCCCCATCCCCAATGCCCAATGCCCCATACCCCATGCCAATTTATTTCTGATGCCTAACTTCAACCACAGTATGCACGTTACCACGTGGTGTAAAATCAGCTTTTACATTAATTTCCAAAGGATCGCAAGCTGCAACAATATCATCTAAAATTTGATTGGCTGATTCTTCATGGGAAATATACTTGTCCCTATAACTATTAATGTAAAGCTTCAGTGCTTTTAACTCTACAACCTTCTCATCAGGCACGTAAGTTACATAAATCGTGGCAAAGTCAGGATAGCCTGAAAACGGACACTTACAGGTGAATTCCGGCAAAATAATATTGATATCATATCTTCTTCCTACACGGGGATTAGGAAAGGTTATTAGCTTACCTTCTGCAATCTCGCGCTCGCCATACTTTACTTCAGTATTTTTGTCAATCATTTATATTAAATAATAATAAATAACTTTATTGCACATGGGGCATCTAAAATATCAGGAGAGGGGCAAAGGGGTGGTAATAACTCCTAACTCTAACTACTAACTCTTGGAATTTATCATTCCTGTTCCCAATCCGGACAACTTTCGTCTTCATATCCATAGGGATGCATCCCACAAACTAGTAAATTACCATTGTAAACTTGCCCATGATAATGACGGCAACCAATACAAGCGGGATTTTGCTCGGCTGTCGGCTCAACAGGATAAGGAAAATGACTATTTAGATCATCTCCTAAAACATCCTCAAAATCCCAGTAAACTTCCAAAAATGGTTCTGCTAAATCCTGTAAATACTGATCCACCTCAGAAAGTAACGTAGTTTGAACTTGTTCGCTAATTTCTTCAGTCAGTTCAATAAAACTATCTACTACTTCCGTCATCCCAGTGAAAAAGCGTTCCACTTCATCAGATACTGATTTTACTATTTCCGAAAAATCTTTTTGCCACTCATCCATAAATGATAGTCCTCACTGCCTCAATCATAAGACATTTATTTCAACGCTTTTAACGCGTCTCCCGGAGGGTGGCAATTTAAAAATATAACCATTTAGCTAATTCAGCAAACATTTTGATAAATGTTTTATGCGTTCATAGTTTTAATAACTAAAAGTACACCCTATCCAGGAATACTTTATGATACACATTATTTTGGGGTATCTGGTAACTATTTCTGGGCAATTACCTATTTCTAGTTAAAATTCTTAACTTCATTCATTATTTATCGCCCTGTAACCGACGCAGTTCCTCTTGCATTCGCCTAACTTGATCGCGTAATTTTTCAACATCTTCAGACTGAGAACTTTTTACTGTTTCCTCATCATCCCCTAAAATTTCTATACGGCGGGGTTCTGCCCGAGTGTTTTCACCGCTTCCATCTTCAGCTTGGGATTGGGCTTGATTCATCATATCTTCTACAAACCGACGGGCTTCATCAGTTGTCATTTCGCCCTTAGCAACCATTTCATCTGCTAGTTTTTGCACTTGCGATCGCAATTCGCTTAAAGTTCCACCAGCTTTTTCGCTAGCATAAGAAGCTAATCCAACACCAAGATAAAAAGCTTTTTTAACAATATCTCCAAAACCAGGCATTACAAGGGGATACTCCTAAAAATAGGGCGACCCGGAGTCCACGCCTACTGTAAGCATCCCGTATTGCTGCTACCTTCCGGTCCTGACAAGGTTTGGGCGTTGCAGTCGCATAGGTCCGAGTCTTGAAATAGCATAACATGAAATCGTTCAAATATGTCACAGACAATTTGAAATTTTTAGTTATTCGACTACAATTCGCCATTCATATAGTTTATAGTTGACACAATTATTTTCTACTAAAGGGTCCTGGGCTACAATAGCTTGTGCTTCTTCCATGGAAGCGGCTTCAAATAGCAACATTCCGCCACCATATTGCGCCCAATACCCTGTTTTAGCTTTATGTCCTTTGTTCTTTAACTCTTGGACATAAGCTTTATGGGCTGGTACATATTTGTCAAAAATTGATTTCTCGACTTTACCTTCTTCTATTTTCACAAACCACGGCATTTGATTTTATTTCCTCTTTTGACTAAAAAATTTTGGATTTTAGATTTTAGATAAATTTGAGATTTTAGATAGATTTTAGATTTTGGATTAAATTTATAACTTACGCAACTGACACATTTTTTTGTAGGGTCCATGATACAATCGTGAGATTATCAAGGCAATAATCAGGTTTGGGGGTGTCATATCATGTCCGGCAAATTACTTACTATATAACCCTATTAAAAAGATGGCGGTTATTATCTACTACTCTTTTTACTTCTTAATTCTTAATTCTTAATTCTTAATTCTTAATTCGACTGTTTCCCCTTGAATTCCATAACGACTGACAGCGGAAACTGCGATATTTTCAACTTTTATATCATTAATAAAATAGGATTTTTTATTTCCAGGTAAAATTTTGGTATGCCATTGATCACCCTTGTTGATCTGCACTACCCAGGATTTAATCTTTTGATTACCTTTGGGTTGCCAATAAATTCGTATTTGTCCTAACTTTTGATCTTTAATCATTTTTAATTCGGGTTTTTTCGGTTGAGTGTCATTTAACCAGGGCGTTGCGGGAACTAATGCTGGTTTCCTATAAACTTCAGATGCTAAAATATCCGCAATTCCTTTACGGTTTTGCAACAAAGCTTTCATGCTGAAGTGAATATTACCGCTGGTTTTGGTAAAACCCCGTGTTGTTCTAATTTGATAAACTATTTCATTCGCATCCCAACCTTTACCTTCTTCCAATTGAATGCGACTTGTATAAATGCCCGGAAAAATACTTCTTTTTTTGGTATTTTGACTTAACCACCAATTAAATATTACTGGATAACTTTGTGCTGTTTGTTCAATTTTCCAATAAAGCTGTGGTGACAGATAATCTAACCAACCTGATTGTAACCACTTGCGGGAATCCGCATAAATTTGTTCGTAAGCGTTGAAAGTGACTCCTCTATCTATATTCGTAATTCTTGGTGGATAACCTGGTTGCCAAACTCCAAAAGGACTAATACCAACTTTTACGTGGGGTTTTTCTTTCTTTACGCTGCGATACATCCGACGCACAAAATTATTAATATTATCCCTTCTCCAATCAGCGCGATTTAACTTTCCTCCCCTCGCTAAATATTTTTGCCAACTAATATCATCGGGAAAATCTACTAATTTACCTTGTTCGTCACGTCGTGGATAAGGATAAAAATAATCGTCAATGTGAACTCCATCAATATCATAACGGCGAACCACATCTAAAATGACTTTTAAAGAATAATCTTGAACTTGCTTTTCACCAGGATCTAACCAAAGATATTTACCATACTTTTTCACAAATTCCGGTTTTGTTTTACTAATATGATTGTCAGAAATCGGTGATATAGTTTCCGGATGATGAGCACGATAGGGATTAAACCAAGCATGTAATTCTAAACCTCTTTTATGAGCTTCTTTAATTGCAAATGCCAAAGGGTCATAAAATGGTTGTGGTGGTTTGCCCATTTCTCCGCTAAGAAATTCCGACCAAGGTTCATAGGGCGATGAGTATAGAGCGTCACTTATGGGACGAATTTGAAAAACTACGACGTTAAGATTCAATTCCGCCGCTTTATCAAGTATGGCAATTAATTCGGCTTTTTGTTCTTGAGCTGTTAAGCCGGGTTTTGACGGAAAATCTATGTTAGCAACGGTAGCAATCCAAACCCCGCGAAATTCTCTGGTGACTGTTGGGGGTTTAATTTTTTCTGTTAATGGTGGCGTTTCTTTACCTTGAGAAGGGGAAGAAATTCCAAGTAGCAATAGGCTAATTAGAATTGCTTTCGCATTTAATATGGATGTCATACTTTGCCGCCAGATGATTCACCACCGAAGATTTGATTCAAAATTGGCGGTGAAAGTTCCATATGTTATGAAATGAAATAAATTTTGGCTTATCCTCATAGATAAACAGACGTAGCAATCCTACGTCTGGGACATAATTAATTTATATATTTTAAGACTCTGGTGTGGGAATTGGCTTAATATCCCTCGATTTATAAAAAGTTTCCAAACTATCGCGATCGCCAACAAATCGCCAATGCCAAGGTTCATAACTGATACCTTGTGTATTATCTTTAGGAAATGACAATTCAAAACTATAACGTGCGGCGTTGGCTTCTAACCATTTAAAAGCTTCGGTATTTTCAAACTTTTGACTCAAATTCGTTGCCGGTACTGCACCATCACCAAGATCTACAGCGTAACCCGTATGATGTTCGCTATGTCCGGGAGGAGCGCTAACTGATGCCCTTTCTGCTGGTGTTTGATTGCGCTGGGCACCAATTTTAAAAAATAACTTTTCTTGTTCTTCAATGGAGCGAAACCCTGAAATTGGTATCAATCTTATACCCGCTTTTCGAGCATCTCTCACCATCTGCTTAAACTTTATCGCCGCTGATTCTCGTAACCTTATCCGTCGCCCATTGGCATTTACTGCGACAATTTCCGATTCTGGAGCTTGTTCATATTGTAGATGACCCAAAAGTGCATCATTTTCTGCTTCTGCATTGACAGAATCACTTTCTTGTGTATCACTAGAAACTGAACTTGTAGACTTTGGTTGCTGCTCAGAGTTATTTTTTGGTGCAGCAACGTAAAATATCAAACCACTGATTATAGCAAGCAAAACAAAACCCATTACTCCGGCGATCGCCAAAACCGAGAGGCGCAAACCTAGTTTGGGAGCCGCATCAGGAGTATCGCGCAAAGCTTGGGGGATATCTTCACGAATTTCAAAGGGGGTTGAGTTTTGTGCTTCTTCAGAAAACTCATTATTCAAGGCTCAACTCCTGATGAATGTTCAATAGTTATTAGAGATTGTAGACTGGAGAAGAAAAAACCTGTTAGATAGTAGGTTACATATAGAATTGTTAATTTTGTGTTGACAAACCTTTTAGAACTATATCTTAAGCTGTCGGGATTGATTCTAATTGGATTTATCCTAGGGCGCAGGCTGCCAAATACAGTTCCAACTGGCATAAGTAAGTTTCTTTTCTTGATAGGGGTACCTATAGCTATTGTGGCTTTTTTACGGAAAGCCGATTTATCAGCAGCAATTTGGATTTCACCCCTAGTTGCTCACGCAGCCATTTTACTAGGAGGATTTTTTGCCTGGATTGGAATAAAATGGCAAGCTTATTTTACAAATACAGTACATAAATCGCCGACTCAGGGAAGTTTGATTTTATCGGCGATGATGGGAAATACTGGTTTTCTTGGTTATCCGATCATTTTGGCAGTATGTGGCACTCAGTATTTTGCCTGGGGATTATTTTATGATTTATTAGGTACATTATTTGGTTCTTTGGGTTTGGGTGTAGCCCTTGCAGCACGTTTTGGGGGTAGCGCTACCAATTTCTGGCAAAATATCAAAGTAATATTAATTAATCCTGCTTTATGGAGTTTTGGATTTGGCTTGTTATTTCGCCAAGTAGAAATTCCCCAATTAGCAGAATTTTTTTTAGAAAAATTGGCTTGGAACAGTATAGTTTTATCTTTACTTTTAATGGGAATGCGATTAAGCAAGGTAAATTCTTGGCATAACGTACCCACTTCTGGAATCAGCCTCACGATCAAAATGCTGCTAGTACCCCTGATCTTAGGCAGGGCTTTACCACTTTTAGGTTTAACAGGCACTCCGGCAAAAGTAATTTTACTGCAAATGGCAATGCCACCCGCCTTTTACAACTTAATACTTGCCGAAACCTTCAATCTCGACAAGGATTTAACAGTAACCACAGTCACAGTAGGTACATTTATCTTGCTCCTAACTCTTCCAATATGGCTGTTAGTATTTTAGATTTTAGATTTTAACAACGGATGGGTTTATTCTTGGATTAAAAATTAAAGTTAGTAGCGCCGGAGTTAGGAGTTAATAATAAAACTCCCCATCCCCTTGTCTCCTTCTCCCCTAACTTACTCTCTCGGCAAGCTCCGCTGGATTCATAAATTCATAATGTTCAAATGGTTGGTGAATCCAAGGGTTATCCGGCAAGTAATCGGTATAATAATCGGGAACGATTACTGAACAAGCTTTATACCAAATGACGGCGGAACGAATTTCTTCAATATTTGTTTCACTATTTTTATTTAACCAAGGAATAGTTTCTTTGAGCGTAACTCCTGAATCAACTAAGTCATCAACTAAAAGAATTCGCGAACCTAAAGCTTCAGTAGTCATAGTTAGATGGTGAGAAAAGGTTAATTCCCCTCTTTCTTGCTTGCCCCCATCGCTGTAAGATGATGTTGCTAATATTGCTAATGGCTGCTTGTATATACGGGAAAGAATATCTCCCACACGCAGTCCACCCCTAGCAAGGCAGACTATTTGGTTGAATTCCCAGCCGGATTGATAAATTTGAGCAGCTAGTTGTTCAATTTTGTGGTGATAATCTGACCACGAGATATAAAGGTCTGGCATAAGGGAGGTGATTTAAAGCTAATAGTAGATGCAAAACTTTCTATAATAATACGACTGTAGGTATTATGAACGATTATGTCTCGGATGATTATCCCCAAAATATCGGTAAAGCTGAAAAACTCAATTTAAAAACTAAGTTAGCTTACGGTGCCGGAGATTTGGGACCGGCAATTACTGCGAATATATCCGTATTTTTTCTGTTAGTTTTCTTTACTAATGTGGCGGGTATTCCTGCGGCTTTAGCTGGCAGTATCTTAATGATTGGTAAGATTTGGGATGCTATCAATGACCCATTTGTAGGGATTTTGACAGATAGAACCCAATCCCGTCGTTGGGGTCGTCGTCTTCCTTGG
The DNA here is from genome assembly GCA_002361335.1 of Richelia sp. UBA3308. Lineage (GTDB taxonomy): Bacteria > Cyanobacteriota > Cyanobacteriia > Cyanobacteriales > Nostocaceae > Rivularia. The sequence continues at coordinate 30,335 of DESS01000107.1, read as the reverse complement.
TTGATCTATGGCGCTATACCTTTTGGTCTTTTCTTCTTTTTACAGTGGATTGTACCAACTACTAACGTTTGGGGGTTATTTTGCTATTACGTCATAATTGGATTGATATCTCAGGTATTTTATACGGTAGTCAATTTGCCTTATATGGCAATGACTCCAGAACTAACTCAAGATTACGACGAACGAACCAGTCTTAATAGTATTCGCTTTGCTTTTTCTCTTGGCGGTAGTATTCTTTCCTTATTCTTAGCAAAACTGGTATTTTCTCAAATTGATAGCCGCCAACAACAGTATTTAGTTTTAGCAGCGATTTGTGGTTTATTTGCCGTCTTAGGACTATTTTGGTGTGTGTGGGGAACTCGCGATCGCATTTTGGCTTTTGAAGCTAAACGCACTCAAGCCGAAGAAAGTGAATCAATACCCATCGGCGAACAAATCAAAATAGTCTTTAATAACAAACCTTTTTTATTCGTTATTGGTATATACCTTTTTTCCTGGTTGGCGGTACAAATAACCGCTAGCGTTATCCCTTACTTTGTCATCTATTGCATGAAGCTGAAGGAATCAGACGTACCCACAGTCATGATTGGGGTACAAGGGACTGCCTTGTTAATGCTGTTTGTCTGGGGTGCATTAAGTAAACGATATGGCAAAAAAGCTGTTTACTTTATGGGAATCTTTTTGTGGATAATCGCAGCTATAGGATTATTATTCTTGCAACCCGCTCAAATTGGTTTATTGTATGCTTTGGCAGTAATAGCAGGTTGTGGCGTATCCGTTGCTTATTTAGTTCCTTGGTCAATGATGCCAGATGTAATTGAACTAGATGAACTACAAACCGGACAACGTCGTGAAGGAGTATTTTATGGCTTCATGGTACTAATGCAAAAATTTGGTTTAGCTTTTGGTTTGTTTTTAGTAGGAGTAGCGCTACAAGCTTCCGGTTTCCAAGAAAATATTCCCGGACAAACTGAGTTACCAATACAACCAGATACCGCATTGCAAGCAATTCGTATTGCCATCGCTCCAGTTCCGATAATATGTTTAATTTGTGGATTATTTTTAACCTATTTTTATCCCATAACTCGCGAAATACACGCACAAATTTTGATCCAACTTGAACAAAGACGGAAGTAGAGCGGAGATCGCGAGACAAGGAAGGCGATGGGGAGCAACCCCAGGAGGGGGAAGTTATTTGGCGTTATCAGTTATCAGTTATCAAGTACCCGGCTTGATGAATCGAGGGACCTCCGCATTGAAAATTTTTTTATTCCACGGATTATCGATGGCTTGTATCCGATTTTTTTTGGTCATTTAACTCAAATCACAGGTACCACCACCAAAAGGAAAAGCTTCTCATAATCAAAACTTTTCTAAAAAAGTACAATTTATAAAACTTCTGTATTCATATTCCTTCATAAACTCGTTACTCAACTTTACACAAAAAATTTTATTGACAGGATTCTCAATAAACTAATGAGATTACAAGCCATTGTGGTGTAATATGGGTTTTGTATGCTTAGGGAAGCAGTTTATTCATTTTTTAACTGCTTAAGGATTTAACCCTCTATAAAACAGTAATTAGCTTGATATTTACGTTATTTTCGTACTACAAATCAGATAAAATCGCCAAAAGCCTTAAAGTAAATTATAAAGCTATGTAAATTTTGATGTGATTAAAGGTACTAAAAGTAGCCTATTCATATACTGATATTGACAACAAAATTGTTTTATGGATAGTTAGGAGCGCCCCAGAAGGGGGAAGTATCAAGGTAATAAGTATCAAAGTAATAAGTATTAAAGTAATAAGTATTAAATCCCCTCGCTACGAATGAAATAAACGCTCGAAAATAAAAAGCTACTTTTCCAGGGATTTCAGCTCGTATTTCTTAAAAATTAGTACCACCGGAGTTAGGATTTATTACAACTTTAACCAGTGACCTTTTTAACTTTATTTTGTATCAAAATTAATACTGTTACAAAAAACCATTGTTACTAATACAAATTTTATTTATTATCAGACCACAATTAATAATTTTGACATTAAATTTCTAATTACTAATTACAAATTATGTTGTGGTTTTTATGGCTGCTAGCAACTGGTGGGGCTGGTGCGTTGATCGGTTACATGGCACCCCCGACTGATTTTTTTTGGGAATTAGTCGCCAGTGGATTCGTCGTGGGAATAGCCCAATGGTTAGTTTTGCGACGTTATATTAATTCTGCTGTTTGGTGGATACCTGTAAGCGGCTTTGGTTGGATATTTGGGATTTATCTGAGTATATTTACCAACGGAATTCTCGATCAATTAGTTGAATCCCTGACATCTGTAGGCGGATTATGGGAAGTATTTTGGTTAAATGTTACTTACCAACCAATAAATTTCGCAGTTTTTGGATTTGCACAGTGGTTAATGCTACGTCGTCACTTTCGATATGCTTATTGGTGGATACTCGCTAGTGTTTTGAGTGGAGTTGCTAGAGGTGCGGTAGGTTCTTATGTTGCTGCAGTCGTTCAAATTGGCGGTGGGACTATATCAAACGCCGCTGGCTGGGCTGCAAGTGGGGCAATTACTGGTATTGTCTTGGTATGGCTAATAAATAATCATCGCAAAAACCAACTATCGGTTTAATAAAAGAGTTTTCGGTTAAGTCTAATAAATTTACACCTCACCCTTTTTCCCTCTCCGATGCTTTGGAGAGGGATGTCTGTAAAATTCCTATTGCTCAAGGATGAAAAGCATTATGTATCTTAGCTGGGAATAATGTTAGTTTAAGAAATGTAACTAACGCTCATTTTTTAAATTAAATGCCAGATTTAAGCTTACAAAAAATTAACACTCAATTAGAAAGTTCTTCTTTAAGAGATAGAATGGTTGCCCTTGCTTCCTTGAGAGATGTCCCAGCAGAGGATGCAGTGCCTTTAATTAAAAAAGTGCTTGATGATGAATCTCTACAACTACGTTCCATGGCAATCTTTGCTTTAGGGATAAAACAAACACCAGATTGTTATCCGATTTTAGTACAAACACTGGAAAATGATTCAGATTACAGTATTAGAGCCGGTGCAGCGGGTGCTTTGGGATACTTGGGTGATAATAGAGCATTAGAACCGCTATCGCGAGCATTTTATGAAGATACAGATTGGCTGGTACGTTTTAGTGCGGCGGTGGCACTGGGTAACTTGAAAGATAACCGGGCACGGGAAGTACTTTACACAGCCCTTGAAAGTGAAGAAATTGTTCTACAACAAGCGGCGATCGCAGCCTTGGGAGAAATCAAAGATATAGAATCTGTAGACAAAATTCTTCGGTTTGCTCAATCGGATGATTGGTTAGTGCGTCAGCGGTTGGCAGAAACTTTAGGAAATCTTCCTACAGCTAAGAGTATCTCAGCTTTAAAGTTTTTGGAAAAAGACAGTCATGACCACGTGTCAAGATCGGCGAAAATTTCACTATCAAAACTTGAACAAGGGAATAATCAAGTAGGAAAATAAACCTATATCACTTGCATGTCAAAACAATTTGAAATTGTGAAATTATAAAAAATTTGTTTTTGTTGACTTTTTTGCTTATATAGTGCTTACTTGCTGTTACCTGTTAAAAAGTGAGATGATAAAAATTTTGGCTAATAGTAATTTCCGAAGATGAATATTGAAGAGTTTTTTGAATTAAGTACTGGTAAATGGTTTTCCCATCGTACTAGCAATCATTTGGCTTTTAAGGAATCTGAAGCTAGTAAATCGGATATCATTATTGAAAAGTTAGTTGCTGACCATTCAGAAATAATCAAACTGTGCGAACAATATAACGTCGAAACCAATAGTGCAAATTTTGGTGCTAAAGTCACTTGGAACGGCACAATAGGAAAAGATACAAAAAAACATACTGGTTCCACAGTTTTGTTACTAATACCTAGTGCAGATAATCCCGATGAAGGAAAACTGCTGCGAGAAATGGGTAATGCACAAAAAACTCTAGTTACCGGAACTTATAAACTTGGTAGCGATGATGCACTTACTCTAACTACAGAATACGAAAACATGCATTCTGAAGAACGTTTGTGGTTTGCAAGTCCAAATTTACGTATGCGCGTCGGTATTCTCAAGCGCTCTGGCGGCTTCAGCGTGACTTCATTCACTTCTGAAATTCGCATGGGTGGAACTTCGTCTGCTAAGAAAACAAATGATACAGCGGCTAACACGGCATCGTAATTTAGCAATTTAATGTAGAGACGTAGCAATGCTACGTCTCTTAAACCCAATAGCCTAGCTAATTATCAACTAGTTCATGTACTCTTTTTAGTAGTAGTACTTGCTCTGCTTTTAGGTCTTTTAGCTTGAAGCGGTTGTTGAATCAAGCTACTCTCAAGCTTAGTAACTGTCTTCACCACATGATCGATTTGAGTTTTCATTGTCTCTAGTATTTCGACAACGACTTTCAACTGTTCTTGCTGAATACTAAGCTGTGCGTCTACATCTTCTTGGTTTGTGTTATTTTTCGACTGAGTACTAGCTTGATTTAACAAATCTAGATGACTTTCAAGTTTTTCAGTAGTTTTGGTTAAATTCTCAACTTGAGTAGAAACTTCTGAAACAGATTCTAATTTGTCGCTAAGTACTTGTAAAGCTTGTTGCTGTTGGTTGTTAGTACCTTCGAGTGCGCTCCTGAGACTTTCTCTGGTTTGAGTATTAGCTTGATCTAAAAGATTTAGATGGCTTTCAAGTTTTTCGGTAGTTTGGGTTAAATTGTCAATTCGGCTAGGAACTCCATAAACAGCTTCTAATTTGTCGCTAAGTGCTTGTAAAGTTTGTTGCTGTTGGTTTTTAGTACCTTCGAGTGTTTCAGTCAAACTTTCTCTGGTTTGAACATTAGCTTGATCTAAAAGATTTAGATGGCTTTCGAGTTTTTCTATAGTTTTGGTTAAATTCTCAACCTGGCTACAAACTCCACAAACAGATTCTAATTTGTCACTAAGTGCTTGTAGGCTTTCTTGCTGTTGGTTGTTACTACCTTCAAGTGCGCTCCTAAGACTGTCTCTGGTTTGAGTATTAGCTTGATTTAACAGAGTTAAATGGCTTTCGAGTTTTTCTGTAGTTTTGGTTAAATTTTCAACCTGGTTAGAAACACCATAAACAGCTTCTAATTTCTCCCTTAGTGCTTGTAAGGTTTCTTGCTGTTGGTTGTTACTACCTTCAATTGCACTACTAAGAGCCTCTCTGGTTTGAGTATTGGCTTTATCTAACTCAGTTAGATTAGTTAATACAGAAGCTGTTGTTTCGTTTAAATTATCAACCTGACTTTTTAAAATTTGGGAAGACTCGGTTTGATTTTTAGTATTATCAGCAACTATTTGAGTTAACTGCTTATTTAATTCACTTGTATTTTCTACAAGCTTTAATAATTTGTCTTGTTCGATTTTAGTGGCATTTAAGCTACTTTTGATTTGTATAACCAATATAGTAACTATAAATACAAAAGTTACTGATACCGTGGAGAGAATTAGCAGTGTCATCCCGATTTTTATCCTTAACGTAAATATAATTAATCATTCATCCTATGTTTAGTGTTAATCAACTATAGAATGATACATCATCATATAGTAAGTACAGGAATTTTGTAGAGCAAAAACTTTACCATTAAGGATTATTTCAATCAATTCAAGTAAGTCAGCACCAATCAACCTAACTATAGCCATTTTCTTTTGAAGACAATACAAGGTAAATTTGTAAAACAAGACGTGCAAATAACGCCGATTGCCGTCATATTGTATTCCACGGTCCGTGAAAACCGCTATATATAAATTAACTATTACCAGAGGTTACCCCTTTGGGGAATAGGAACACCAACATTCATCAAATATGTTCCGCTCACTTATACAGCACTTTTCCTTTTACGTCAGGTACAGGAGAATATTCTAAAACTCTTGTGGTACGGAAGGATCCCCTCTGAATCGAGTCCACCTTAAAATATGCTGTATCTTGGACAAATCTCAACAAGTCTCCTTTGTCGCAAGTGAAGCAACCCCTAGTACTCGACTAAGCCAAAATTGCCGGGTAAGGGCTTCACAAGGGAGCGGAGGAACCCCAGGGAGCAGGGGGAGAAGAAACCGCCTTCGTTCACGCTTGCGAACCACTAGGAGATTCCACCAGAGGTATGCAAAGGGTGTTTATATAAATATTTATTAAATATTTAACAAACGGGCAATAGTCTGAGGTAGTGGCATGACAATCAAAATTAACAGCGCGATCGCTAAAAGTCCAAAAATATCTCGTTTGTTATCTAATTCAGTAACATCGTTCAAAGCAGGTTCGTCTGTCAAACGTACAAATATTAAATAAATTGCCCATAATAAATATTCTGATTGAATTAAGGAAAGTAGCAGTAGTAACAAACGAGCGATTTGTCCAATCACCATTGCTGTTTTTTGTCCAAACATTGCGTGAACAATATGCCCACCATCAAGTTGTCCTACAGGCATCAAATTTAAAGCTGTGACAATTATTCCCAGAAAACCAGCTACCGCTACTGGATGTAGGTCTATTGCCATGTTAGAGCTTAACTGAGAACCTAGGGTTAATTTTGAAACAAGCCCTATTAATATAGAATTGCTGGGATTTAAAGCATCAGTATTTAAAAGTCTTGCTTTTTCATCCATGGGAACTACTTCCGAGTTAATCAAACCCCATATCAAAAAAGGTAAACTTGCCAAAAAACCTGCAAAGGGTCCTGCAATGCTAATGTCGAATAAAGCTTTACGATTGGGTACGGGACTACGCATTTGGATAAATGCACCGAAAGTTCCCAAGAAAAAAGGCATGGGAATAAAATAAGGCAACGTAGTGCGAATTTTGTAAAATCTTGCAGTTAAATAATGACCCATTTCGTGTATGGCTAAAATGCTTATTAACGATAAAGCATAAGGCAATCCCTGTAATATTAAAGCCGGGTTAGACGGTATAGAATTGGCTTGAATACCAGCAATCCTCGCTCCCACTAAAGTAGTAGTTAACAAAGTCGCACCTAGTAATAGTAAGGCTAATCCCGGTCTGGTTAATTGTTCTGCTTGGGCTGAATTGGCTTTCTTGTGCTGATGATTGGGAACTAGTAAAAATATTGGTTTACCATTAAACCCTTCTTGAAAAATTAAAATGAAGCGATCGCCAAATTGTGTTTCGATATTTTCCTTTATCTGCTTGTAAGCCTTAGTGGCCGAAGTTCTTAACTGACCTCGACAAATCACGGCTTGAGGACGGTATTCAATATTATGAATATAGTATACAGACCAAGGAAAACACGAACGTAATTGACTTTCTTCCATTGGTTCAATAGGACGCACTGGTACTGATTCTACGGTAGGATGTATAGCCGATTGTATTTGAAGTGCTTGGGATTGATTTTTCCTTTGTTTTAGGTCGTTACGCCCCCACTCAAATAATATCCAGTATAACAAAAAACAAACTATTAATGGCCAAACAACTAATGCTGATGGTAATTGGGTTCCATATCTTATAGTCCAACCAGTCCATATTATCGGTGGTGCCATTAATACTAACCACAACAGCCAAAATGGAGTTTTTGTTACTTTTGCAACAGTTCGTCTGAGAGTATAGTAAGTAAATATTCCTAAAAAAATGAGAAGCCAGAATGTCATTTTATTTTCAGTTATTCTGATGATAATGTCTTGCTGTATTATCGGAACTGGATTTTTTGTCAAAAAAGAGATTATAAACCGGAATTTTGAGCAGAAACTTTATTTTCTCAGTTACTTGCTCTAAAAAACATCCTATTAACCCCTATTTCAAACAAATTCTCTCCTTAAAGCGGTCTTTTTTTTATGTGTCCCCCATTTCAACAGCCAAGTCATCACACACACAAGCCACCAAGGACAATTCTGAACTCTCTAATTGCATTTCCTCCCAATCGGGATACATTAGGAGCTACGGCTTATTTTATTGTAAGAAAAGAAGGCAATATCCTGATTGATTGTCCCGCTTGGGACAAAAATAATCAGGATTTCCTCGAGAGTAATGGTGGTGTACATTGGTTATTTATTACCCATCGCGGTGCGATTGGTAAAAGTGCCCAAATTCAAAAAATTTTTGGCTGTGAAATTGTAATTCAAGAACAAGAAGCTTATTTGCTACCTGAATCCAAGGTAACTGCTGTAAGCGAAAAATTGACTATTGATTCAGAATTGGAAGTCATTTGGACACCCGGTCATTCTCCGGGTTCATCTTGTTTGTACTATAATTCCCAAGGAGGAATATTATTTTGTGGAAGGCATTTAGTCCCCAATCGAGATGGAGTTCCTGTTCCTTTAAGAACATCCAAAACTTTTCACTGGCACCGACAAATTAAAAGTATCAAATCTTTATTAGATACTTTTACACCCCAAACGCTGCAATACATTTGTCCTGGTGCAAATACCGGTTTTCTCCGAGGAAAACGTTTTATAGATAACGCCTACAATCATTTAGCTAGTCTTGATTTAGCAGAATTACTTACAACGCAATCGCTTTTTTGAAAGAAGATGGGAAGATGGTGGGACAAGGAGACAAAGGGACAAGGAAGGGGACAAAGGGACAAGGGAAAATAATTATTTCATTGCTAACTACTCATTCATAAATCCTCATTCATAACTCCTCACTCCTAATTGCCAACTTTTAAGATGCAAACCTTTAATCTTCAATTTAGGAGTTTTTTGTTAAAAGTTCTACTGCTGCTTGATATTGAATGTCTGATGAAGTCCCGATATCTGAGAATTTTATTGGTTGGGAAGCAACCACTTCGTCGGGAGTAATGCCTAGTTTGTTAATATCTCGATGATTGGGTGTTTCATATTTAGCGATTGTCACCGCTAAACCGGAACCATCTGATAGTTTAAATAATGATTGGATTAAGCCTTTACCAAATGTTTTTTCTCCTAGGAGAGTTGCACGGTGATTGTCTTGTAATGCGCCTGCAAGAATTTCGCTGGCGCTGGCTGTTCCTTGATTTACTAATACAACTAGTGGATCCTCTGTTAATGCCGGACCAAAAGATTCAAAGCTGCCTTGAACACCTTGCCGGTTTACCGTATAAACTACGATACCTGAATCTAACCACAGACGAGCAACTTCTATTCCAGCTTGTAACAAACCACCGGGATTGTTTCTCAAGTCTAAAATGTAACCATCAGCACCTTTTTCTTCCAAAGAGTTAATTGCATGAGCTAATTCTATGGGAGCATTGGCATTAAATTGGGTCAAGCGAATATAGCCAATATTGCGTTCCTGATTTTTTTGCAATTTAGCAATTACTGGATTTAGAATAATGCGATCGCGCACGATGGAAATTTCTTCCACAGGAGCGCCATCTCTTTCTATAACTAAATTCACACTGCTTCCTATTCTTCCCCGCATTAAGGAAGCTGCTTGGTCAAGAGTCAGATTTTTCGTGGGGGTACCTTCAATTTTGATAATGCGATCGCGTGGTTGAATTCCTGCTTTTTCTGCTGGGGAACCAGCAATAGGCGTAACTACTTCTAATTCACCTGTTTTGGAATTTAAAGCAATTTGCAATCCTACACCAGTTAACTCTCCAGAAGTATTGACTTGTAGACTGCGATACTGTATGGGGTCTAAAAACCTTGTAAAAGGGTCATCAAGAGTTTTGAGCATATTTTTAATTGCTTTATAAGCAGCTTGGCTATCTTTTAACCCTGCATTGAAAGCTTTTTGCCGCACTTGTGCCCAATTTTGATGATTAAATGTATTGTCTAAATAAGTGCGATTAACAATTCGCCAAGCTTGAGATACCAGTCTTTGTTCTTCTGTGAAAGCGGCTGCACCAGAGCAAAAGCTACCAAATGCGAACCAAAATGCCATAAAAAGAGATAAAATACCCCGAAAAACCTTTGAATTATCCATAAACTCAATTATTTACTTGATTTTCAACCACAACAACTTATCCCAAAGACCCATTCGCCGATCAAGATAAGATGAAATCTACCTCTCGATTATGTTACTTTTTTTATAGAAGTGTTGTGTTGCCGCTACAAATTTTGGGCAACTGACTTCTAATAATTGGGTAAATAGCCCCCATGAAACGCTATGATCTACTTTGTATCCATCTCTTTTTTTGGGCTTGGGCTGCAAAGAGAACGCAATACATTCCCTCCCTCAGAAAGTGTAATGGTTTCTTAAAACTATTAGCACTCTGATACGCCAGGAAAGTAAACTTACTTTCTTGTTATCTTCTTCAATCCCAATAATCGGCTTGACGATTTTGGGATAATTATCAACCGCAATTTATATCTAGGAATCTGGGTTGTATGGCCAACGTTTACGACTGGTTTGAGGAGCGCTTAGAAGTCCAAGCGCTAGCTGATGATGTTACAAGCAAATACGTTCCTCCCCATGTGAATATTTTCTATTGTTTGGGTGGAATTACTCTTACTTGCTTTTTAATCCAGTTCGCAACTGGATTTGCAATGACTTTTTACTATAAGCCAACCGTTACTGAAGCTTATTCTTCAGTACAGTACATCATGAACGAAGTAAGCTTCGGTTGGTTAATTCGCTCCATTCACCGCTGGTCTGCCAGTATGATGGTGCTGATGATGATTTTGCACACCTTCCGAGTTTATTTAACTGGTGGTTTCAAGAAGCCTCGCGAATTAACTTGGGTAACTGGTGTAATCCTGGCTGTAATTACAGTTTCTTTTGGTGTAACAGGTTATTCTCTACCTTGGGATCAGGTTGGCTACTGGGCTGTGAAAATCGTTAGTGGTGTACCTGAAGCTATTCCCGTAGTCGGAGTTTTAATTTCTGACATGTTGCGTGGCGGTTCTAGTGTAGGACAAGCTACTCTAACTCGCTATTACAGCGCTCATACTTTTGTACTACCTTGGCTAATTGCGGTATTTATGTTAGCCCACTTCTTGATGATCCGCAAACAAGGTATTTCTGGTCCATTGTAATTTAGAGTTACTTTGCCCAAGACGCATAAAACTAGGAATTGTGTTCCTAAACTGTAAGTAGCAAGTTATTTGTTTTAAATTTGTGTCTAATCACAGACATTAAAAGTAAATTCTTGTATCTTCGGTTTTAAGGAATGTATTTTCCTTTAGAATTGCCTCTCACCTGACGGTTTTAACTTTTGACAATACTAAACTGAAGCAGAAGAGTACCTAAAAAAATGGCAACAGTAAAAAAACCGGATCTAAGCGATCCAAGTTTAAGAGCCAAATTAGCAAAAGGCATGGGTCACAATTACTATGGTGAACCTGCTTGGCCTAATGACTTGCTCTACGTTTTCCCAATTGTAATAATGGGTTCTTTCGCCTGTATTGTATGCCTAGCAGTGCTAGATCCTGCAATGACAGGAGAACCAGCAAATCCTTTTGCAACACCTTTGGAAATTTTACCTGAGTGGTATTTGTACCCAGTTTTCCAAATTTTGCGTTCGCTTCCTAACAAGCTTTTGGGAGTGTTGGCAATGGCTTCCGTACCTCTGGGACTAATTCTTGTTCCCTTCATTGAGAACGTAAACAAGTTCCAAAACCCTTTCCGTCGTCCTGTAGCAACTGCGGTGTTCCTGTTCGGAACTTTGGTTACTCTATGGTTGGGTATCGGTGCTACCTTCCCCTTAGATCAGTCTCTCACTTTAGGACTGTTCTAAATCGGTTAATTACCAACCTGCTTTGAACCAACCTGGTTTGACGCCTGTGAGTTTCTCTGAAAAGTGCTTATTGTATGTACTTTTGAGAACTCTATCAGGCGTCAATTTTAATTTCACCCCGCAAAAGCAGCACCTCTTAATACCAACAAGTCAACTGTTCGGCGCTAGATTTGTTGCGGTATTTTTAAAAATTGGTATAAGGTGGTATAAGAATTAACGATTGGGTTGATTGGGGACTAAAATCGGTTGTGATTAAGTCAGTTATGATTTAAGTTTAGTTTATATCTGGGATTTTTTTTATAAAGAAGATCAAATCTGATTTCAAAATCTTTCATTTTATAAACTATAAAAGATGTAAGTAAAATTAATCCACTTATATTTTAGTCAAGGTCAATGCTAGCAATTGTGGAGCAAGACCATCTGACGGTGAAGAGCGAACTTAAGCTTCTAAACCAGGTACAAAAATGGTTTGAACAATTCTGTCTGCGTAATTTGTCTGGGCTTAGTTGGCTGGAAAGTCAACAGTATCGACTTAATCTAGCATTAGCTGAAGGCTTTACTAATGCTGTTCGTCATGCACACCAAGCTTTACCGCCAGAAACAAACATTGATATTGATGTTATATTGTGGAATGACAAAGTAGAAATTAGAATCTGGGACTATGGTAAACCCTTTAATCCAGATGTAATAGATGAACCAGAACCGGGTACTCTGCAAGTAGGCGGCTATGGATGGTTTTTATTACGGCGATTAGCTGATAAAGTTGTTTACCAACGCGATTCCGACGGCAGAAATTGTTTGCTCATAGTCAAGTATGGTATGCAGGAAAATTAATCCCGGACACTTAATAAAATGCACTAATCCGACTGAACCCTCTGATTGATTAAGAATCGATGTAGTTAAGCTTTTATAACTGTATTTTCTCCTTAATTAATCGGTCAATCAAATGTAAATATTTTTACTTTTAATTTACGGTCAAAAAATCGGATTTTCCGTTAATCTTATTTCTGTCTTAAATTCAGACATCAGGGTTGTTATGCATTTAGTTTTGTTAATTTTAGATTCCTTTGCCGGTTTTGGAAGGGGAATTACAGAAGCATAGGATAAATCAATTGTTCAAGCTTTATATTCATAAATCAAGAAAATGGTCAGTGCTAATTAACTAAGGACTAATAGGACTAAGAAGATGTTTCAAAGTTTAATGTAATGGTTCACCTAGGCATTTCAACAGCCTTCTGAGTTTAAAAATTTAGATATATAACCTTTTTATATGAAACTTTTAAGAAATTAAGCGTGCAAATTGGACTTAAAAACCAAGCAAAATTTATAATTACTTTAAATCCTGAATTTATGTATAAAATAAAATAATCAATACCGTGAACACAGCATTAGAATTGTTCCTAAAACAGAGTTATCAAGTAATAGAATTACTACTATTGCATTTTTATAGTGCATTAGTATGTACAGAACAAACCTCATACTCCTGAGTATAAAAAATGTTAGTTAACAAAAAAAATAAAAACAATTATTTAAACTTAATCAAAAATAAACAAACTAAAAGTAAACAAACTCAAAAAATCAACCACGTCTTCGTGTTTTTGGAAGTATTTTCACTCGAAGGTGGAATTCAATCTTATGTAAAAGATGTTTTTCGAGCCTATAATGCATTGCAAGAACCGATGAAAGCAGAAGTATTTATACTGCGAGATCAACAAAGCTGTGTAAATACTTTTAAATCAGAACGCTTGCAATTTAATTATTTTAAAACTAAATCTCCTCAAGTAGGACGAGCGAGGATGACTTGGGCACTACTAAACTGTTTAATTCACAAACGTCCTGACCATGTATTTTGCGGTCATGCTTATCTAGCACCTTTAGTTGGTAGCTTATGTCAAACTTTGGGAATACCTTATACAGTAATGACTCATGGTAAAGAAGTTTGGCAATCTTTACCCAACTTGACGAAAGTCAATTTACAAAAAGCTTCAAAGATTTGGACAGTAAGTCGCTATACTCGTGAAATTGCCAGTGCGGCTAATAATTTAAATACTGATAAAATCAAAGTTTTACCTTGTGCCGTCAACGGCGATCGCTTTACTCCCGGAGAAAAACCAGCACATTTATTAGAACGTTATGGTTTAACAGGAGCAAAAGTTCTGATGACGGTAACAAGATTATGGTCTGGTGATATTTACAAAGGAGTAGATGTTACTATTCGAGCGTTATCGCAAATTGCTGAAGTTTTTCCGGAAGTCAAGTATTTGGTAATTGGACGTGGGGACGATCGCCCCCGTTTAACGCAGTTAGCCCAAGATCTAGGAGTGCAAAACCAAGTTGTTTTTGCTGGATTTGTGAAAACAGAAGAATTAGTAGAACATTATCGTCTTGCGGATGCTTATGTAATGCCTTCTCAGGAGGGCTTTGGCATTGTTTATTTGGAAGCTATGGCCTGTGGTGTTCCCGTACTATCGGGTGATGCTGATGGTTCGGCAGATCCATTACAAGATGGTAAGTTAGGATGGCGAGTTCCCCACCGCGATCGCGATGCAGTAGCGGCAGCTTGTATTGAAATTCTCAAAGGGGAGGATCAACGTTGTAATCGAGAGTGGTTGAGAAAAGAGGCTATGAAGGTATTTGGTATAGAAGCTTTTCAAAAGCGCTTGCAACAAGAATTTTTATCGTCAACATAAAGTATCTTAGTTAAAGGTTAAAAATTAAAACCTCCCTATCTTACCATCCCCTTGTATTATGCCCAATTTCCTAACTATTTAATTTGTGATTTTCAGGACTATTTTCAGGACTCTGGTGCGTGTCACAATCGGTGGTTGGTGTATGACACTACAAGCCTTATTATTCGGTTGGAATTCCTCTGGTGTGTCACGCAGCCTACAAGAAAAATGTGCCAGTTGCGGCCATTCCTAATTTTTAACTCTTTAACCTTGACTTTGAATAAACTCGCTATCCTAGAAGGAGACTTGAATAAATATAAAAATGAGCTTTAAAACCTTTCAGTGGAATTTGTCTTATCTACGTCCTTGGATCACCTTATTAGCAATTGTTTGGTTGCTAGGTACATTGGGCTTGAGTTGGTTGGTAAATTCATTATTAATTATTCTTGGGTTGCTGTTTTTAGTACCCATTGTGGGTTTTGTTGGGTTTCGCTGGTGGTTGCAACGTAATTTGATTGCCGATAATTGTCCAGTTTGCGGAACTGAAATTACCGGTTTAAATAACACTCAGTTACAATGCCCTAGCTGTGGCGAAAAGTTGCTAGTGGAAAATCGGACTCTCAAACGCTTTACACCAGAAGGAACTATTGATGTGACAGCAGTAGAAGTACCGGCACAATCAATTGAAGATTAGTTATTTGCCATAAGTTTCTTGACTTTTAACTATTTTTGTGGCATCTTCTGTTGGGATATTGAGAGGGTGTATGTATGCTGCTGTTTAGATAATTCGCCTATATGTAACGAATATTGACCTTCGAGCCAATACCCAGAAATTTCTGCTTTATTTTCTGGTTTATTTTGGGAGTAACTATCCCCTAATATACAAAAACGACCCTCGGGACCGTCAATTAACAAGGTTGGCTTTCCTTTGCTTTTTACTGTTATTCGTAAATAAGGTAGCGATCGTTTAACTTTAAGAAGGTGATTGGGTTTAGGGGCAATGTTGCCACAATTACTTTTTTCAATTCCTCCAGATTTACCGTTAAGAGTTAATGGATCTGGTTGAAAATCGGGTTCAATTTGTACTACCTGGGCTTGGACTAGTTGAAAGGTAATGATGAAAATCAAACTTATTGCCGAGGCGATAGGAACAACTTTAATTAATATAGGCGAAATCATTTTTGGTTGTACTCTGGTATTTTTATAGAGTCCCATTAATAAAAATCACAAATAAACATCAGATTTAGTAGAGTAGACAAGTATAAATCCGATCTGTTCCTATATTGAATATAATTACTAAGATATATATTTGTTTTATTTATTTTTATTTATTTTTATTTATTTTTATTTATTATAAATTCTGAATGCTACTAAATATAAAGCTATACATCTAAAGCGATAATCATTTTTATAGACTCATAGGTGTATAAAACGAAGAATTTCTGCAAAATATAGTTGTCTAAAAAACAGTTATTTTCGATAAAATCACATACATAACTGCTACAAGCGGAATATAGGTTAATTTATTGTTAATTTGTTGTTAAATATGACGGTCCTAAAGTGTCACAATAGGCCAGTTTCGTACCCTGATTGCCTGATTATTGGGTTGAGAATCTCACGATTGTGTCACGCAACGGCAATAGAGCCAGAAGAAAATCTACACCGCTTTTTGCCTCCCCGACAAAAAAATATGCCAGTTGCGTAAGTTGTTGTTAAATAAAATATCTTAGCCGATCTATAAATATTCATGAATGGTCAAACTGAAGAAAACTTGAACGAGTATCGCCTCCAGAAGCTTGTTGCTGAAACTGATTCGGACGACATTGAAGTTGCCACCTTGCCAATTTTACCAACGTCTAAGTTGAGTCACCCAGGCGTTGCTTTGTACACGAGCAAATTTATCAATTGGTTTTGGTATTTGCCCACTTTGTCAAAGCTGGTAGTTATTGTTGTGGGATTTTTACTTGGCTTTGTTATTTTACAGACAGCATTAAAACTGATTGCTTTGGCTATGAGTATGGCACTGCTAGCCGGATTAGTGTACCTTGGATACAAATTTATCGTAGCTGGTAACAGTTCTCAAATAAAAGAATAATTTCTTTTTATCTACGCGAGGTTATTTTGCGTAGAAATAAATTTATAGGGAATTTATAGGGAAGAAGCTAAATGGCAACTCCAATGGTGAGGAGAAGTAGTAATCAATTGGGACAGCAAAAACAACCCCGAAGAGCCAATCCGCTTCCGCTTTCTTCGCGGCGCGTTGCGGCTTGGGTGGCGGAAATCACTCTTTGTATTGTAAGTGGTTTGGTACCTTTTGGTATTGGGGCATATAGCAATACTAAAAGTAATATGGATCGCGTGCCGCTCAACCCAGCACTGGTAGCAGCAGAAAGAATAATTGCCTATCCTTTGGCTTTACCTATAAGTTACGGTACTCGTAATGTGGCATGGTCTACTAATTTCTTGTGGACAGTAGCAATATTAGCTCCTCTGTCACTTTCGTGTTGGCAATGGTATTTACTAGCTAAAACTGGCAGTACTATTCCCAAGCGTTGGTTTGGCGTTAAAGTGGTGACACAAAAAGGTAATCCGCCTGGTTTTACGGCAGTTTTTTTGCGAGAAGGAAGTCGTTGGGCTGTGCCAATGTCCGCTACTTATATACTGTGGCGCTATAGTTTATTGTTTCCTAATCTCGGTATTTTTGTTGTATTGGCATTATTAATGCTGGTTGCTGAAGGAATGGGTTTTCCGATGCTACGGCAAAACCGTTCAATTCATGATCGAATCGCAGATACCTATACTGTAGATGCCACCGTTCCTTTTGATCCTTCGGTTGTAAGCAGTAAAGGAAGAAATATGTCACCATGGCAGCAGGCAGACGAGGAAGCAGCTATAGAATCAATTGTGGTGAGTTCTGAAAATCAAGATCGTGAGAATCTATGGGCATGGATGCGACGAAACCCTAGCTTGACTTTGCTGGGAGTGGCGCTTTTGAGTATGGCTGGTGTATTGGCAACTTTGGTTGGTACTCAAATTTATATTCAAACTCAGGAAAACGAAAAAGTAACCAAGCAAACCAACAGCAAGCAGTTTTTGGCACTTAAGCAACAGTTGAATGCTAATTCTGGAGTTAATAAAGAGCAACACAGACGGACAATTTTAGCGTTAGGAACCCTTAAAGATTCCCAAGCTACTAAATTTCTTGTTGCTTTGTTGGTTAAAGAAAACGACCCAATTTTATTAGAAACTATTCACCAAGCTTTGGTAACTATTGGTCCGCCAGCTATCCCCGAACTCAAGCGGATGAATCTTTTATTAGAAGGTGAGTTGGACTCGACATCTAGCAATGCCACTCAAGAAAGGAAATTTCGAGAAAAAAGTTTGTTTGCCAACCAACAAGCAATTAATAAAATTCTATTTGTTTATAACGGAAAAACAAATGGTATTGACTTAAGCCGCGTCCAACTTTCTCAAAATGGTTCTGGAAAAAATTCTTTGTTCAACTTGGCATTAGATAAAGTTGATTTATGGGGAATTAATTTCAAGTACGCAAATCTGAATCAAGCCAGTTTTAGTGGTAGTCGTTTTCGCGGGCCTGGAGAAGATCGTCGTTGGGATACCTATGATGATTGGATTAGCGATTTAAGTCAAGCCCAGATAAAACAAGCTAATTTAAGCGGTGCTAATCTCAGTCGCGTGTTGATGGTTCGTACCGATTTAAGCCGTTCAAATCTCAATAAAGCTAATTTATCTGCTGCTCGTTTGGTTGGTGCTAACCTTAGTAGCGCTAGATTAGCAAAAGCCGATTTGCGCGGTGCTGTTTTAGAAAATGCCAGTCTTACAGGAGCAGATTTAGGTGAAGCAAGATTGAACGATGCCGATTTATACGGCGCTCGTTTAGGTCGGGTTGTTGCCATAGGGACGCAATTGTCTAATGCCAATTTAATCAAAACTGAATGGCAAGGAGCAGACTTGTCATCAGCTTATCTTGACCGTGCCAATCTTAGTAATGCTAATCTAAGTGCTACTCGACTTACTGGTGCTATTTTACGCTCTGCTAACTTACAAAACGCCAATTTACGAAATGCTGACCTTAGTCTTGCTGATTTACGGGGTGCAAATTTAGCAGAAGCAGATTTTCAAGGAACAATACTTTCTCCAAAACAGCAAAATCCAGCAGATCAATTTGTAGAAACACCTACAACCGGCACTCAATCTGCTGTTGTCAGAGGAGTTGATTTTAGTCAAGTTAAAAATTTGGATACTAAGCAATTAGCTTACATTTGTACTCAGGGAGGATTTCATTCTCGTTGTCCTTAGGGGACAATACAGATGGGGAGATGGGGAGACAAGGGGAAGATAGAACGAAGGGAGTGACATACAGACCTTGTTGTAAATCTAAAATCCAAAATCCAAAATCTAAAATGGCTTGGGGAGTGGGAAAATGAAGTTTGTTAAGTATTTAGTGTTCGTACTTTTACTGGGTTCAAGTTTGAGTTTAGGTGTATTGGCGAAATCCGCAAAAGCTCAAGTTGCATACGGTAGTTATGTAGGTGTAGGACCAACAGTTGGTGTATCAGATGGAACTCAAGTTGGAGGAGTTCTTGCCGTCCGTTATAAGCTTTTGGAAACACCTGTGTCTTTCCGTGCTCAAGCTTTAGTTGGTGAAAGCACAGCGGTTGTACCTACTGTTTCTTACGATTTCCCCATCAATTGGCAAACTGATGCTTATTTAGGGGCTGGATTAGTTTTAGCTGGTGGCGATACGCCTTCACCTGTAGGCAATAAAATTAGTTTTGCTTTACAACCAGGTGTTGATTATATGGTTCCCAATAGCAATACTGTAATTTTTGGTAACGCGATTATTGCTTTTGATGCTTATCGTGATAAGGGTGGTACTGCTGTTTCAGTACAGGGTGGTGTTGGTTTAAGGTTTTAGTCTTATGTCAGATGTAATGGCATAAAAAAAGGTATTTATTGGTGCGGCGATAATATTCCCTTGCCGCACAAACTAAACTTTGTATAGTCGGGAATTCATCTCCTAAAGTAATGATGTTATAACTGCAGTTTTTGTATTTAATTGTACTGTTTTACGTTATTTTATCAGTGTAAGTTTTTGTGATTCGCTATTACTCTCAATTCCGAATATTATCAACTGAGAAATGGCGGCTCTTACTGTATAACTAATTTTATAACTTTGATTCCAAAATATTTTGATAGTTCGGAATCAAAGTTATATATAATACTTGTAAATATGAAAAGATACTAAAATATACGGTTGAAAAAAATATTATTTTTGATTACGCAGAAATAAAAAAGTAAATTAGTTTTTTGATTGACAATAATTTGTTATGCTTAAAAAGTATTAAGAAAATGTTAGTAATAAGTATTTGGTATGAAGGTGATGCTAGGAGCAACTAACAGCCAAAAACTAAATACTGACTATTGATAAGTAATGGAACTCAGATAATGACTCTATCTATTCGTCCTGAACTCTCTTCTTCCGATCGGACGTTATCGTCTTTATCCAAGCAAGAAAGTCAGCCCTCAAATGTAACAGATGCAGAAATGATGCAGGCTGTACGTACTTTGCTGATTGGATTAGGAGAAGATCCAGATAGAGAAGGATTAAAAGATACTCCAAAAAGAGTTGTCAAAGCTTTGCAGTTTCTCACCAAGGGATATCATGAATCTTTGGATGAATTGTTGAATGGTGCGGTATTTACAGAAGATGCCAATGAAATGGTATTAGTTCGGGATATCGATATTTTCAGTTCTTGCGAACATCATATGTTACCAGTTATTGGTCGTGCTCATGTAGCTTATATTCCCAATGGAAAGGTAATCGGATTATCTAAAATTGCTCGAATTTGCGAAATGTATGCACGACGCTTACAGGTACAGGAACGTCTTACCGTACAAATTGCTGATGCATTACAAGGTTTGCTTAAACCGCAAGGGGTGGCTGTGGTTGTAGAAGCGAGTCATATGTGTATGGTAATGCGTGGCGTGCAAAAACCTGGTTCTTGGACTGTTACTAGTGCCATGCGAGGAGTATTTGCCGAAGATGCAAAAACTCGCGAGGAGTTTATGAATTTGATACGACACAAACCCAATTTTGGGTAAGTTTGAATACTGTTGGGGGGATGAGGAAATAGCTAATGGTAACGATTTGCATTCGATGTTAATTTAATACAAGGGTTTTGGAGTTGGATGCAATACATTTTTTGTGGTTAGGCCATCTTGCCTGTGCTCTGCAACGGGCATTCTGCCCGTACCACAAGATTTTTTTTGCATTGCCTGTGCTCTGCAACGGGCATTCTGCCCGTACCACAAGATTTTTTTTGCATTGTATTAAATCGGAGTCGGAGCCTTGCTCCCGGCAATCCTCAACCGAAAACCGTTATAAATAGTTGTAAATTTTATAGTCAAATATTACATCGACAGATTGGCTTTAATCATATTAGCTTTGACCAAGCTGGCACTGCGTAAATCTGCTTTTTCTAAGTTAGCTGTGGGAGTATGTCACATAATGTAGAGACGTTGTAATACAAAGTCTCTACATTAATTATTTTGATTGTGATTGGGATAATTCGACTTTCAAATTATTTTGGGCTACTTTGTGTAATAATTCCACTAGTTTTTGTTTAATTACTTCACTTATTAACTTATTTCCTTGTAAATTAAAATGAATATGATCGTGATATAAAGTTTTTGGGTCTTGTTTAGAGTTGAATATGGGTAGAAAATCTATATAAAATATACCTTTTGTTTGAGTAAATTCTCCTAAGCGTTGACGTGCTTTAATTTCGTAGTCGCGGGGTCCGGATTCCGCAATTTCTCGTAATAAGGGAGTCATGGCTAGTAAGAATTGGGCTTTGTTTTCCCGGGTGAATTCTTGAATTTTACCGATAGCTCGTAAATTAACACCAACGGGATCGCCTTCCCTACGCCCTTCGCCAGTTTGATTTTGTACTTCTTTGAGTCCTGATATAGATTTTTGCTTGAGTATATAGCGATTTAATATTTCCGCTAATGCTAGAGGTGGTTTTTTCTCGGGATAATTGCGATCGCGTCCAACTGGCAGTGAAGTGGGTGCTGTGGAAAATAAATCATCGGTAT
Source organism: Richelia sp. UBA3308 (assembly GCA_002361335.1). Taxonomy (GTDB): domain Bacteria; phylum Cyanobacteriota; class Cyanobacteriia; order Cyanobacteriales; family Nostocaceae; genus Rivularia. Next base: position 8,882 of record DESS01000107.1, on the reverse strand, counting down.
TAATTAGTAAGACTACAGTTTTTGCGCCGAAGCTGCCAAACCTTTCTAAATAACCTAATTCGTTTCTCGGACCCCAAGAATTTGCTGAAGCATTTAATACTTCATAATGCGTAATTTCTGGTAATAGATTTTGATTTAAATTTTTATTTAAAGAATCCATTATTAAATTAGAAATGGTATTCTGTTGGTCAGTCCACCAACCACCATTTGCTATGGAATCTCCTAAAAGCAGTATTCGTAAGCTTGAGGGTGGAGGTGTTTGTTCAATATTTGCACTCCGCATTGAATACTGATTAATTTCTATACGATTTCCAAAGCGACGGGTACGTTGAGAAGGGGCTAATAAATAACCGATTTTTTCGTCACCAATGTAAGTTAGAGGATTACCAAAACCAAACAATAAGCGCAATCCAATTTCTGCTGCTACAAGTAATCCGATAATTGCTGCAACAATAATTAATAAAATAAATCTCATCTTTTAATACCATCTTCTGGTATATGACACAAATTACACCAATATACACGATGGGAAGAGGGAGATGGGGGGATTGTTGATGAGGAGAAATTTAAACTGCTAACTCCTAACTGCGAACTATTCCCAATGCCCATTACTTGTTTACTTTTCTTAAGCAAATTGTAATCAGAATGTTTGGTTGATATCTGCTTATATAGGAAGTAACGGACTACAATCAAGGCGGAGAATTTAGCCGATATCATTAAGGGAGGATTATTTGTTATGTCCGACTTAAATAGAGGAATCATGAAGTTTAAGGGTGCGGATAGTCCCAAAGCAGTAACTATTTCTACCGTTCTGGTTTTGGGTTCAATTGCATTACTTATCTTTTGGGCATTACAGGTGGCTTACGCGGTAAACTAGAAAACGAGCTACTCCAGAAATTAGGGCGCGAAATGTATTACGGATGTGTATTACCGGTTCGACTTTCTTGACTTATTTGTAGAGATATGTTGAATGGGAACACAACAATAATTATCAATTCTTGTTTATCACTGACAATTGATTCTTAGCGAAAGATGGTTTCTAAGGGTGCGATTTTATTATTATCGCCCCTTAGCCGCGATCGTTATAAGAATGGCAAACTTTGGATTTTAGATTGAAGAGAAATCAGAAATTGCTCCTATGCTTGAACTCTGGGGTGCTTTAGTTATTTTTGTTGTCTGCCCCCTTTTGGGTGGATTACCAGTTATTTCTTGGATTACCAACGCTTTGGCGAAGCGTCGGTTGGCGGAAATTGGTACTGGTAATATTGGGGTTAGTGCTGCTTTCTACCATGGTGGAACTTTGGTAGGAATTCTTGCTGTTTTATCGGAAGCTCTCAAGGGAGTTGTTGCGGTTTTACTTGCCCGTACTTTTTTCGGTAATGGTTCCTCCTGGGAATTGATTGCTTTAATTGCCTTGGTTATAGGTAGATTCTGGATGGGAAAGGGCGCTGGCACTACAAATGTTGCCTGGGGATTTGCGGTACACGATCCGATGGCGGCGGCGTTTATATTTTTAGTTAGTAGTATCAGTTTTCTGCTTTTGCGTTCTAAGGAGTTAGCCAAATATGGGGTGTTGATTTTATTTCCCTTAATTGTGGCGATACTGCATTTTGACGATCTAACGCAAATTTTAGCGGCGGTAGTTTTAGCAGGATTACTTGGTTGGATTTACCAACAGATCCCCGATGATTTAAATTTAAAGGCATCTGAAGCTAAACCAGAGTCACAAGCAATGTTTCAATTATTACGGGGCGACCAAAAAATTCTTTCTCTTGATGACGAACTCGATGGTGCAATTGTAGGAAACAAAGCAGCTAGAATCTCAGAAATGAAGCGTGCTGGTTATCCAGTTCCTAAGGGTTGGGTACTGGCTCCCATGGATCAACCCGAAACATTGATCGATTTTCTTCAACCATCAGATTTATCTCCTCTTGCAGTACGTTCTTCAGCCTTAGGAGAAGATACAGAAGTTGCTTCCGCAGCCGGACAATACCAAACTGTTTTGAACGTTACCACAAAAGAAGGTTTACTTAAAGCGATTAATACAGTTCGTGCTTCCTACGAAGACGAGAGCGCAGTTCAATATCGACGCGATCGCAATCGGCACAGTGATGGGGAAACTTCTGTGTCAGGAGAAGCTGATGACAATGTAAAAGAAACTGCAATGGCGGTGTTGATTCAACAACAAATCCAAGGAGTATTTTCTGGAGTTGCTTTTAGTCGCGATCCCATTACTCAAGAAAGTGATGCTGTAGTAATTGAAGCAACGGCGGGAAGCGCGGCTCAAGTAGTTTCTGGGAGATACACGCCGGAACAATATCGAGCTTTTGTTGTTAAAACGGAGAATTTATCTTCGGTACATTTGGAAGGGGAAGGACAAATACCTGCTGTATTAATTAAGCAAGTGGCATACTTATCTCGCCAAATCGAACAATACTATCACGGTATTCCCCAAGATATTGAATGGAGTTATGATGGTCAAACTTTATGGATATTACAAGTTCGTCCGATCACTACTTTATTACCAATTTGGACGCGGAAAATTGCTGCTGAAGTAATTCCGGGAGTTATTCACCCCTTAACTTGGTCGATTAATCGTCCCTTAGTTTGCGGAGTTTGGGGAGGAATTTTTGCGTTAGTATTAGGCGAACGTGCTTTAGGATTAGATTTTAACGAAACTGCCACACTTCACTTTTCTAGAGCTTATTTTAACGCCAGTCTTCTGGGACAGATTTTTCTACGTATGGGTTTACCTCCTGAAAGTTTGGAATTTCTGACAAGAGGAGCGAAGATGAGCAAACCGCCTTTAAATTCTACTTTGTCAAATCTTCCCGGATTGCTGCGATTATTTGCCAGAGAATTCAGTTTAGAAAGAGATTTTAAACAGGATTATCGTAAACGATTTCATCCCGGCTTGTCTGAATTATCACAAGCGAAGCTACTCGATCTTAACCCAGAGCAACTGCTAGAACGAGTTGAATTTATTTTAGAACTGCTCAAGAGCGCTGCTTATTACAGTATTATGGCTCCCTTGAGTGCTGCTGCAAGACAAGGAATTTTTAAGACAAAAGATAGTCAAATTGATAACAGTGCTGCTCCTGAAGTCGCAGCCTTGCGAGAACTTACTGAATTAGCGTCAGCAGCTAAACAAATATTACCGGAATTTGATTCAGAAACGCTGTTTGAGGATTTAGCAGTTTCCACACCGGGACAAAAAATTCTCGAAGGCTTTGAAACTTTTATTAATCATTACGGTTACTTAAGTGATGTGGGAACGGATATCGCAGTTCCTACTTGGAAAGAACAACCTGAAGCTGTAAAACTTTTATTTATCCAGTTGATGCAAGGGAACCAAACCCCGTCAAATTTGGCAATTAAAAAGCGTAAGCGGGGAGGAGCAGTACAACGTCGCGTAAATTTAAAAGGACGTACTTCAGAAATTTATTCTCGATTGTTAGCACAGTTACGTTGGTGTTTTATCGCCTTAGAACGAAATTGGTTACAAAATGGGTTGCTCCAGAAACCAGGAGATATCTTTTTTCTGGAGATTGACGAAATACGAACAGCGATCAAGGATTCCGATTATCAACTGATAAGTAATTTTAGGTCATTGGTAGAAATTAGAAGAAGCCAAATGGCAGAAGATAGCCAACTCAATCCTGTACCGCAGTTAGTTTACGGTAATGCACCTCCGGTATCAATTTTCTTTTCTACTCCTTCCCTTATCCCCGATGGAATGTTAAGCGGAATTCCTGCCAGTCATGGGCTTGTTGAAGGAAAAGTCAAGGTGTTGCGAAATTTACAGGCTGTCCCAGATATTGATAAGCAGACAATTTTAGTAGTTCCTTACACTGATTCCGGTTGGGTTGCTTTACTAGCAAGGGCTGGTGGACTGATAGCCGAAGCTGGCGGAAGGCTTTCTCATGGCGCAATCATCGCTCGCGAATACGGAATACCCGCAATAATGGACGTACATAATGCTACTTGGTTATTGCAAGATGGTCAACGAGTACGGATTGATGGTTCTAGGGGAATTATAGAGATATCTAATGATTTAAGACCAGATTGAAGGAAGGGGACAAGGGGCTGAGGGGAGTAAACGGGGCTGAGGAGACAAGGGAAAGTGTGGGAAGTGTGGGAAGTGTGGGAAGTGTGGGAAGTGTGGGAAGTGTGGGAGGTGTGGGAGGTGTGGGAGCAAGCTTTATGCTGCCAACCTGCAGTATGCACAAACGTAACCCTCTCCCCTCTCTACCCCCTCTCCTCACACTTCACAAATTATGCCCAATTCCCAATTCCCAATGCCCAATGCCCAATGCCCAATAACCGTTTTATTTTTTTATGAAATTAATTTCACTCAACGATTTATCTGAGGAAGCTGTTTCCCATAATCCCGAAATTAAGAAGAAGGTAATGTTGCGATTTGGCGATTTACCTCACCTGACTAATTTCTCTCAAGCGCGTTTTGCTCCGGGGCAAATAGCTTCTGCACATGCTCATCAAAATATGTGTGAAGTGTTTTTTGTCGAGTCTGGTTCGGGTTTGATTAGTATTGATGGTAACTCACATTCCCTGCTTCCGGGTAGCTGTGTTGCTGTGGAAGTGGGAGAAGTTCATGAGATTGTGAATAATGGTACTGATGAACTTGTTTTGACTTATTTTGGCTTGCGGGTGGAAAAGAGTTAACAGGGCTAATTTAATTATTAATTATTAATTATCAATAAGAATAGCCAGAGATTAATGCAAAACAATTAATCGTACTGCTTTTTTGTGGCAGCACTACTTGAAAGTCCGAAATACAATCCAATTAGAATAGTGGAAAATCCGACTAAGTTCTCAATACTCAAGCCCTGATTAAAAATAAGCCATGCTTCAATTGCACTCATACAGGGACATAATAAATGTGATAAAGCAACAACTCCTGAAGAAATTGTCATCAGGGAATAAGCAATCAGAGCTTGCCCAATTACCTGGCAAACAACTGCCAAACCAATAACAGATAACCAAGCATGAAAGGTATGGGGAAATAAACTATCTTGTTGAATCAGAAGTAATGGAAAAACTACAATACAACCGACAATACAACATCCCAAAACTATGTTCACGATATCTAGCTGGTTACGCAACTTTTCCATTGCCACTAAATATCCACTATAAAACATGGCAGAAAGCAGAGCGGCTAAATCACCCTGGAATCGTTCAAACCCCAGACTAAAATCTTCTACTTCCATGATGATTGCTCCGAAAATTGCAATCAACATTCCCAATAGAAATTTGTTATCAAAGCGTTGATTCAGGAATAAATATGCTCCCAAGGCTGTAAAAATTGGAGTCAAATTATGTAAAATTGTTGAATTAGCGATACTAGTATGCTCTAAAGACCAACACCAGATTAATTGATTTGCACTAAAACACAATCCGACAATAATTATTGTTAAAAAATATTTATTAATATTAGAGAGTTTAGTCAATAAATTCTGACTACGCCCATTGGCTGAATAAACATTGGTTTGAATTTCTAAGTCTTGAGAATTACGACGAAAAATTCTGAATCCACTCCATACTCCGTAAATGATTGTTGTTATCCAAAAACGATTAAACACTGTAGAGTTTGAACTAAGTTCCTGTTCTCCAGAGTAAATAAAAATTGATGCAAATGAAGCTGCAAATAATCCTAAGAATAATAAACAAATTTGTACAAAATAGGAGGATGCAAAAAATAACTGGGTTTTTACAAAAATTGAACTGTTAGCAGCTCTGGGTGCGAACAAAACTTTAGGGCTTAACAAATTTTTCATCCCATTTATTGCCTGACATATGTCGAAAGTTATCTTATTTATGAGTGCTTAAGAAATATAAGTTTATATAATCAGCACTTACAAAATTCTCACAAGCCTTATGTGGTGGCCTACCCTGATTGTCTTATTATTCCGTTAACAATCAGTCCGTGTACAAGCACCACTAAAGAAAAGGCGGCCAGTTGCGTAAGTCCTAATACTTATATGTATAAGTAGCAGGTTTCAGTATAGAAAAATATAAAATTAAAAAAAAGTTCATAAAAATACAATTTTTGTCTTTTTTTCATAGATAAATTAAAAAGTTTTACAAATTTTTCCGCGTTGGGTTCAGCCCCACGGAAAACAATGGGTGAGGGGCTTATCACCTTTAGGAATGATATGAAGGCGTTTGGTGTAAAAACAAACTAATTTTATTTAAAGTAATATCAAGTTGCCATGAATACTTATAATAAAGTTCGCAATTGCCCTGTGTTCGCTAAATTCCCGTTTTTAGGAAAGACATTGCTATTTTTGATGGTACATTTATACGGGCAGGGATGCCCGTACCACAAGAGGTTGAATGCCCTAGCTCGCTCTACATCTCCCAGTTAAAAGATGGGAGTTTATAATAAGACTTTTGCATCCGCTCTCACGGTATCCAAAAGGCTATCTAAATGATCGAGTAAATCCTGTGAAATGATATAAGAAGCATAAGCAGGACGGTAACTAGGCATGGCATTACAACCGTTATACCATATAGAATGATTGGATTTACGGATTAGCTTAAGTGGCTCTACAAGTTGAGTTACATGAGTAAAATCAGCTCCATGCCCAGGTTTGTGTACAGGATCAATAAACGCCATATTCAGTTTTAACTTGTTGAAGCTATCTTCTGGAATAAACGTCCATTTCGCCTTAAATTTACAAGGAAGAGTTGCATTAACGATAATGTCTGCTTGAGACAAAATGCTATCTATTAAGGGTTGCCTTAAGCCTTCAGACAATAACTCATAAGTGTTGAACAATCCGTATTCCATCTGTCGATATTCTACTCCCCTTAATTTATCGAGAAGATCAACAGGGTGACGCTGACTAAAAACTACGATTCTTTCAATACCTTGTCTGAGCAACTCTGTAGTAGCACCTTTGCCAAGATTACCATAGCCCAGAACTACTGCTAGTCGTTTTTGCTGAACAATCGCAGGTGAAGAAGGATCGAGACGTTGTAGCTCGGCAAGTGTTTGAGCAACCCCACATTCACCGGCAACAGAAGCATTTCGATAAAGTAATTTTTGTTTTCTTCCTTTAGCCAGGATTTTTACATTTTCCAGATCTAAAAACTTTATATTTGTCGAATGTCGAGGATCTGATTTGAGATGATTAAACCAGCCAACTAGGGTGCTACCTGGTTTCATATATTCCCATTCATCTTTTGGTTTGAGTGAAATGACTATATCACTTAAGCGAAGTAAACTGATTCGATCTACAACCTTACAACCCAACCCAATAAAATGAGTATCTGCTGATTCTCCGAATGTATGAATCCCAAATTCACGCTCAAAGATATATTCCTTAATTAAGGGGTGATTAAGTTTGTCTTTTGTTAGATGTTCCCACCATATTGGCGATCGCATCTCTTTTTCAGATTTTGAGCGACTAATGAATCCTAGAGAATATCGCTTTGTCATCAGGAATAACCCTCAAATAAGTACGTTAATATGCCTTTAAATTCAGAATTGATACTCCCTATTTCGATACATATTAATTTTCATCAAGAAATATATCATATTTTAGAGAATCATGACTTTTAATTTAAAAATTAGATTTTTTGGTATACCTAATAACATCACTTGTTTATTTTGATTGCAGTTATACATAGATTAAAGTATCAATATTAACAATAGTGCAACTACACACCTTAAATAAGCCATTGTCAATTCTCTATTACCATGCTTACGGAAAAATCAATAGAAGATGCAACTCCCCAGGGCATATTGATATCAGAGGCGATCGCAGATAAATTACGAGCAAAGGCTTTTGGTATTACACCGGAAAATGCTGGGGAAATTATACAAAAACGCTGGGATTTACTTAAGTCTGTTTATCCTGATTTTAAAGAATTGTGTCAAACTAATTTACAAATGCAACCCAATGCGATATTGCCAACATTGTGGGATTTATGGTTACCTTTGGCAATACAAATTGCATCGCGATATCAAGAAATTCAACGTCCTTTTATACAGGGTATTTTAGGAGGGCAAGGAACCGGCAAAACTACAACTTGTAAAGTTATCAATTTAATTTTGTCGCAGTTAAAATACCGTGCTTTGAGTTTGTCTATAGATGATTTGTACAAAACATATCAAGCACGTTTAATTTTACAACAACAAGACCCCCGTTTGATTTGGCGGGGGCCACCGGGAACTCATGATGTTGATTTGGGCTTGAATCTTTTAGATAATATTCGTCAGCGTCAAACTACTATAACGGTACCTCGGTTCGATAAATCGCTACATTCTGGAAATGGCGATCGCACTTTACCAGAAACGTTAGAAAATATTGATATCGTATTGTTTGAAGGTTGGTTTGTCGGTGTTAAACCAATTAATTCAACAGTATTTAATACTCCACCACTACCGATTATTACGGTAGAAGATAAAGTATTTGCGAAGGATATGAACGATAAACTGCACGATTACCTACCCTTGTGGCAACGCTTAGATAGTTTAATTGTGTTATATCCTAAAGATTACCGTCTTTCCTTAGAATGGCGCAAACAAGCGGAACATCAGATGAAAGCTAGCGGTAAACCTGGAATGACTGACTTAGAAATTGAGGAATTTGTCAATTATTTTTGGAAAGCACTCCATCCAGAATTATTTATTAAACCATTAGTAGAATCTTCATCAGTTGATTTAGTAATTGAAATAAATCCCAATCACAGTTTTGGAAAAGTTTATAAACCGAGTTAGTTGTTAGTTGTTGGTTGTTGGTTGTTAGTTGTTAGTTGTTGGTTGTTGGTTGTTGGTTGTTAGTTGTTGGTTGTTACTGGTTACTCGTTAATCCTTAGTTGTTACTGGTTACTCGTTAATCCTTAGTTGTTGGTTA
>DESS01000018.1:10710-15050 GCA_002361335.1 Richelia sp. UBA3308 | reverse complement strand
CTGGCTTTACCTAAAGAAGTGGCAAAGTCATTGTATGTAAAGTTAGTTATAGCATCTGTACTGATGCTTGCTACAGGTTATGTTGGTGAGATTTCAGACGACATAACTACTCGTGCTATCTGGGGTGCAATAAGTACTGTTCCTTTTATTTATATCCTCTATGTACTGTGGATAGAACTGGGTAAACTTATTGACAATCAGGTTGCAGAAGTCAAATCATTGCTCGGAACAATGCGTCTGCTTCTATTATTGTCTTGGGGTGTTTACCCAATTGCCTACTTACTTCCTGAATTAGGTATTGCAAGCGTAACAGCAAGCATTGGAGTTCAAGTTGGATATACCATTGCCGATTTATTAGCTAAACCTGTATTTGGTCTGTTGGTTTACTCTATCGCAAGAGTGAAAACTCAAGCGGATGCAGCCGGGGTTGCACCTGTTTCTTCGGAAAACTAAATTGCCCGAACAGTTCAGTAACTAAGTAATTCTCCGCTGTAGGATCAAAGAGTTAGACATAATATAATATACATTAAAAGCCTATCTCCTTCAGGGGGTAGGCATAAATCAATTTATTAATTACGATTACAGCAATCAAGGGTTTGTGGCTCCCCAGTCTCGCCTAAAATCAAGTTTTAAAATAAATCCAAATTTTGAATTAATATTCATTTACTTGTTTGATAGATTTGTTGTTCTCGATTAATAAAAACTTCAGCTAATAATTGATAAGCTTGTGTCCAAGCAGTTTATTATAAGTAATGATTGTTAAAGGTTGTTCGTCAATTGTTCAATTAAAACAAATTTCGATCTTTCAAGATTTAGCTATAGTACAACTAGAAAGCCTTGTTCCCTATAGTTACGTTCGAGAATATCAACAAAACGAAATAATTATGCATGAAGGGGATGTTCTGGCTCTACAACTTGATGCTTTAATTTCAGGAAGACTAGAAATTAAAAAAACTGCTGCTAATGGCAAAGAAACGGTAGTACGTTTCATCCGGGCAGGAGAACTTTTTGCAGCACCAGCTATTTTTGGGAATGCTATTTCCCCTGCAACGGTAATCCCTCAAGTAGAGTCATAAATATTAACCATTGATCGAGAAGCTTTATTAAAGGTAATTTCTCAATCTCCAGAAATTAGTTTAAAAATACTAGAAGTATTTAACCAAAGATTACAACAACTCCACAATACAGTACACGGACTAATTTCCGAACGAGCAATGGTACGTCTAGTAAAATTAATTCAATATTATCGCGATTGCCTCCGGCACCCTTTCGTTGCTGATCGCTATGGTACTGACGTGCAAACAGAAGGAGATTGTTTGAATTTTAAACTGACTTACTATCAAATTGCCCGCAGTATTGGTATTACTTATGAAGAATGCGTCCGTTTGTTTCAAAAACTGAAGGGAATAGTAATCTATAAAAGAGGTGGAAAAATAATTGTTAAAGACTGGAATAAATTAGAATTAGTAAGCAAAACAACTCAGTAATGATAACTGTATATAATCAGTAAAAAATCATGAAAAATGAATTTATGACAACATATTACCAATTGTTCTAATTCCTCAAATAAGTGTCTTGACTAAAAAATCAACAGGATACAAGCCATCCATAATCCCCGTGGCACCTGTGTGGGGCAATAATATAGTAGTAACATTCATGCAAATTTTATCCCCAATCCATGCAGGAGCAAAATGGAATCCGTCAGCGCCAGCTTTGTGACTTATTAGGGCTTGATTATAAAGCCCGTTGCAGCTTCAGCCAAAAAGCTGGGGATGAGTACCCATGCTTATCTACAACAAGAAACTGGTTGGATTCTCAAAGATGAACTTTACTATCTACCCGATACCAAAGACTTGTCACCCCCTCAAACTGAGCAAAACAAACCAAAATCTTCATCCCAACCCAGAAAATGGGTTGACATTTTCGGATTATTTTGCATAGGAATTGCTCTTGTGGTGGCGATCGCCTTTTGTCAATCAAGTAGGAATTGAGCAAATTCGTGCCAATGTAGACAAGTTAGGAATTTGGGCACATGTTGCTTTATTATTGCTGCGAACCGTAAGCATTGTGATTCCGGCATTTCTCAGTACTGCTTATTCAATCTTAGCAGGTACTTTATTTGGCTTTTGGAAAGGAATCATTCTAATTTTCATCGCTGATTTTGCAGCCTGCAAACCGCTTCGTTCAGCTTCGGGAGATTTGGATTACTCCCGTCTCGCTTATCAGATTAACTATAAAAATACACTACTCCGAAACTCTCTCATTCCGAAACTCAATCCCCACCGGTAATATAACGGCCGGGAAGGGATTAACTTATTTACAAGGTGGGTTTACCCTGCCTACCTTACCGATTATCTAATATTTCCACATCATAAATAGTCTAAGTAAGTTGGCGCAAAAAAATATCACTATCTTAATAAACGTAAACATTGGTAAAACCTTCCTGCCTATTCCATGATAGCCTTTTGCCTTGTCGAGGGTTAAATTTTTCTTGCTGACCTACTTATCGATACATATCTTTATCCATTTCTTCAAGTAAGATATATACCAAAATCCATCCTAACAAAATTGGAAATAGCACTATTAGAGTACGAGGATCTGAAAGTAATATATTCATAATCATTAAATTGATTTAGAGACCTCTTTTTAAACACTTATCTCTAGTTAGCCAAGGAAATCTTCTTCTAACTTGTCTTCTGCATTTCTTGCACGAGAACAAGCCCAATTATCAGATATAACTGCGGGGAAACCTTCGCTTATTGCTTCCGGACAAACTGCATAAATCGTTAACTGACAATCAATCAATTCTAAACCAGATTTTTCAACGTGTTTGATAGCTTGTTTGAGAACAGTAGCATTATCAAATTCAATTGTCCTATTACATTGAGCGCAAACAATATGATGGTGATGGTTGGGAGCAGTTCTATTGAGTTCATAATGTTTATGTACTTCTGCTAATTCCAACTCTCGTAATATTCCCATCCGTGTCATTAACTTTAGAGTTCGATAAATTGTCGATAAACTAATTTCTTCTCCACGCTTTTCAAGCAATTCAAATAGTTCATCCGCACTTAAATGTTTTCCTTTAGGTAAATTTTGGAATACCCGTAAAATAACTTCGCGCTGTGGTGTCAATCGCCACCCTTTTGCATGGAGTTCTGCCTTTAGAGAATCTGTAGTATACATGAAACCATTCTTTGCTAGTTACTGTTGCTTACATAATAATAATCATTTTTGATAAGGATAATAACGAAAACCAAAGCAATACATAATTACTAGTCAATTGATCAACCTTATTTTTCCTTGAGCCACTCGCCGCTATAAATAGACGGCGATTTAGGCATTACCTTCTAACTTGTCGCCCTTACTGGCTATCTGGTTAGAGGTTAGGGCATGTTTTCAAACTCCCGGAACTATGCCGTCTTATTGAGAAACGTAACAGAAGTTGTGGTGAATTTTCGGATTTATTAGGATTTTTCAGTCGTTCCCAATTCTGAAAAATCAAACAACTGAGTATCGGCGAGATGAGAAGGAACGACATTTTGAATGCTGCGGAATAAACTATCAGTTCTGCCGGGATTTTCCTTTTCCCAAGCTCGCAACATCTGTTTTATTTTAACTCGCTGAAGATTTTCTTGGGAACCGCAAAGGTTACAGGGAATGATGGGGAAAGCTTTTCCATTGGCATAACGTTGAATTTCATTTTCGGAACAATATGCTAGAGGACGAATTACGGTATTTTCTCCATCATCGCTAACAAGTTTTGGTGGCATTGCTTTGAGTTTTCCACCGTGGAACATATTTAAGAATAGGGTTTCGACAATATCGTCGCGATGATGTCCCAAAGCAAGTTTTGTAGCACCTTCTTCATTGGCGACACGATATAATATACCGCGACGCAATCGAGAACATAAACTGCACATCGTCTTACCTTCGGGGATAATTCTTTTGACGGTGCTGTAGGTATCTTCTTCAACGATGCGATAAGGAACTCCTAAAGATTGTAAATATTCTGGGAGGATATGTTGGGGGAAACCGGGTTGTTTTTGGTCGAGATTGACAGCCAGGATATCAAAATTTATCGGTGCTTTTTGTTGGAGAGTTAATAAAATATCGAGCATCGTGTAGGAATCCTTGCCACCAGAAAGACAAACCATAACGCGATCGCCATCTTGAATCATGTTGTAATCGCGGATTGCTTGTCCAACCTTTGCCCGTAGTTTTTCTTCGAGTTTTTTCCAGGTTTTGGAGGGGGTTTGTGTTGTTTGCATTTAGTAGTTAGTAGTTAGTTGTTGGTTGATAGTTGTTAGTAGTTATTTGATAGTTGTTAGTTGTTAGTT
>DESS01000018.1:0-10660 GCA_002361335.1 Richelia sp. UBA3308 | reverse complement strand
TGCTTTGCGGTGTAATCAGTGTAATCCATTCTTACCGTGATAGTTGTTAGTTGTTAGTTATTCAACCTTTAACCTTGTAAATTAGCTTGTTCAAGTAACCAAGGATCAACAGGTTGTCCATCTTTGCGCTTTAATTCAATTTCAATAATCATCTGTTCTTTTGAACCGGGAGATAGGGGTTTTTTGGGGTAAATTTTGTGGAAAAGGATATCATAATCAGCAGGATTTTGATTGTGTTCTTTTAACCAATCCTGTACTTTTGTTGTCGCAAAGAATGATTCTCCTTGCTCAAACATTCTGGTTATTTGCATCTGTAAATTGTATGGATTTAGTTTACCCATAGTAAAGTCCCCTATGTAAAGAAAGTTTTCGTTTGGATATTATCCGAGTTATTTTTCTATAATAAGGAATGTACGGCAGGGAGTGCCGGAATTCACGCTTGAGGAGCTAGTTGGGAGACTAGGATAACACGGATACCGGAAATAATTCGTGTGCCCAAGAAGCTAAACCCTTGTGGTTTATGCACTTCAAAATATTTTAAATGTGGGCAGACTTTTTGTCTGCCCTTTGAAATTTTTATCCGCTACATTCCGACGACAGTTGTAAATATCTGTTCTTCCTCAATTAGTTGCGATCGCCGCAGCAAAGAGAATCATTCATAGTACTGCAGTACTATGAATAAAAGTTAAACACGGAATAATTTTCATTTGATTGAATTTCTAGAACTTAAATATTAGCGATCGATTGCCACAATTTTTACAATTGCAATTTATATAATCCCGGCTTTTTCTCAGTCAAATTACGATTTTTTTGTTCAATGAGTAATATTGAATACCCCTATTTGAGATTGAAAGGAAAATTGATCGATTCTACGGGAATTTTCGATCCCCCCTTTATTCCCCCCTTATAAAAGGGGGGAAAGTGCCCCTTCCTTAACAGGGATTTGGTGCCATCCCATGTTGTCTTATCTAGTTTGGATTGTTTTGAGTAGGAATTAGTTAGTTAAGGAAGTAAATCTAAAGTGATTTAGCTGTATTTGATATAATATTTCTGTTTTCCGAGTTGATTTATCGGGAATCTAAATTTAGGGTTGCATTAAGTATAGATTTAGTTTGTTTAATTGAAAAAACATGACGAACCTAAATGGAGAGCAGCGTAAAAGATTACGCAAAGGAATTCTCAGTGCTTATCCAAGCATTCCTAAATTAAAGATGATGGTTGATGATGAATTAGGACACAATTTGGATGCAATTGCAGGGGGTAGTAATTTAGAAGAAGTTGTGTTTAATTTAATCGTTACAGCAGAATCTCAGGGATGGCTTAAAGAACTAATTCGTTGTGCAAGTGAATCAAATCCTGGGAATTCAGATTTAAAAGCTATAGCTGAAGAATTATTATCAAATTCCTCGAACAATTTAGCCGTTGCCGCAGTTAACACTTTACCGGAACAAACTACTCAGCAACAAAAAATCTTGATTTTAGCAGCAATACCTAACAGACTGCGTTTGGATAAAGAGATTCGGGAAATTCGATCGGCTATAGAACGAGCCAGCAATCGAAATATATTTAAAATTGAGAATAGAACTGCTGTACGTCCTAAAGATATTCGCAGAGCTATTGAGGAAGAAAAACCGCAAATTGTTCATTTTTGCGGACACGGTTTGCAAGATGGTAGTTTGCAGTTAGAAGATGATGGCGGAAATAATAAGCCAGTTACACCATCCGCTTTAGCGTCTTTGTTTAAGTTACACGCTGATTATGTTAAATGCGTGGTGCTTAATGCTTGTTATTCAGAAAAGTCTGCTGAGGCTATAAGCGAATATATTAATTATGTAATTGGCATGAATAACTCAATCCTAGACAATCCAGCGATTGTATTTTCTGAGGGATTTTATGATGGATTGGGTTACATTTCAAACAATCAAGATGTTTTTCAACGAGCCTTTGATGAAGCTATGGTAGCGATTGAAATGGAAAATCCTTCACAAGGTTCTATACCAGTTTTGAAGAAGAAGGAATAATAATAGTTTATTATCTTACGGTAGCTTTTATGAGAAATACTAAAAGTAATAATTAAAATAAATTTATGTCTGGGAATGGTGATATAAATCAACTATCTGGCCAAAAGCGTAAAGCATTACGAGAAGCTATTATTAGTGCTTACCCAAGCATTAATAAGTTGGAGATTATACTTAGTGAGGAATTAGATAAAAATTTACATCGAATTACACAAGCAGAAACTCTTGACAAAGTTGTTTTCGATATAATACAAAACGCAATAGCTGAGGGATGGCTTGAAAAATTAATTCATGGTGCAATTCAATCAAATCCTGGGAATAAAGAATTAAAAGTTATAGCTGAAGAATTATTATCAAATTCCCCAGTCAATTTATCTGTTCCCCCACCGAATACAGATAGCGATCGCTGTGTAGGCAGTGACTTTGCCGCACGCGATTCTTACAATATTATTCAAACCCAGCCATTTGAATTCGAGACAGCCACACTAACAGTAAGAAGCGTCACCGAAGAAAAACCTTCGGGACTTTTTGGACTTTTAAAGGAAACCTCAACATCAACCTTATATGATATAAAACGCAGTCGCCGACAAGGGAAATCTTTTAAAGAAGATCTCGGAAATGGTGTATTATTAGAAATGGTAGAAATTCCTGGTGGTACTTTTCTCATGGGTTCCCCAGAGGATGAACCAGAACGAAGGGACAATGAAGGTCCACAGCATCAAGTTACTGTTCAACCCTTTTTTATGGGTAAGTTTCCAGTTACCCAACAACAGTATGAAGCTATTATGGGTGAAAATCCATCTAGCTTCAAAGGAAAAAATAAACCTGTTGAAAGTGTAACTTGGGATAATGCAGTAGAATTTTGTGCTAAAATATCACTGAGGACTGGAAAAGCCTATCGCTTACCTAGTGAAGCGGAATGGGAATATGCTTGTCGCGCTGGAACGACAACTGCATTCTATTTTGGTGAGACCATTACCACTGACTTAGCAAACTATCATGGGAATTACACCTATGGTTCTGCTCCTAGGGGTCAGTATCGAGAACAAACCACAGATGTTGGTAGCTTCCCTGCTAATGCCTTTGGTTTATATGATATGCATGGTAATGTATATGAATGGTGTGAGGATGCTTGGCATGAAAATTATAATGGAGCGCCGACAGATGGATATTCTTGGGTAGATAGTAGTAAATTTTCTAGTATGCTGCGCGGCGGTTCGTGGAACTACGTTCCGGGGGACTGCTGGTGTGCGTTTCGCGACGGGTACCTGAGTGGCCTCAGTTTCTACTTCATTGGGTTTCGGGTTGTTGTCGCTTCCCCCAGGACTTATCACTTGGTACTTTAACCCTATTACCCTTTACACTTATTCTTTTTATTTTTTATCTTCCCTCCGCCGAAGGCGGAAAATTTTTGGTGCGATTTTTGGGTGCTGCTGGATGTCTGACTTACCTATTATACAGAAAACCTACGATTTAATCAAGTGGTATGTGCCAATATTAAACCGTTTACCCAGGGGCCATAAATTTAATCTGGGGGAGCGGATGATAACGGGACTGTATGAACTTCTGGATAATTTGATTATAGCACGGTATGCCAAAGAGAAGTTAACGATATTAGAATCATTGAATAGTAAGCTAGAAATTTTGCGCTATCAAACTCGGCTGCTTTTGGACTTTAACTTAATTAAGACAAAACGTTATGAATATGCCCAAAAATTATTAAACGGCATTGGCGGCGATTTGGGAGGTTGGATCAAACAGCAAAAAGGGAAGACGACAACATGAAAAGATACGGAAACTTGTGGAATGAAATTGTAAATTTTTCTAATTTATTATTAGCTGCCAAAAAGGCACAAAAAGGTAAACGGTTCCGAGACAATGTTTTAGCTTTCAACTACAACTTAGAATCAGAATTATTTCGACTGCAAGCAGAATTACAATCAAAAACATATCATCCAGGAGCATACAGAACCTTCGAGATTTTTGAGCCGAAGCCACGGATGATTTCAGCGGCTCCCTATCGAGATAGAGTAGTCCATCATGCTCTTTGCAACATTATTGTTCCGATATTTGAACGTACATTTATCGATGATTCTTACGCTAATAGAATTGGTTTTGGTTCCCACCGTGCTTTGCGTCGCTGTACTGAATTTGCCCGTTCTAGTAAATATGTTTTACAATGCGATATTCGTAAATATTTCCCTAGTATCGACCATGAAATTTTAAAATCGCAGCTACGTTGTAAAATTAAATGTCGCGATACAATGCAGCTAATTGATACAATTATTGATAGCAGTAATATTCAAGAACCAGCAATTGATTATTTTCCTGGTGACGATCTATTAATGCCTCTAGAAAGACGACGTGGTTTACCAATTGGTAATCTTACCAGCCAATTTTTTGCGAATGTTTATTTAAATAGCTTTGACCATTTTGTCAAAGAACAAATCAAAGCGACTAAATATCTTCGCTATGTTGATGATTTTGCCTTATTCTCTGACGATAAAATCTTTTTAGAGCAAGCCAAAATCAAAATAGCAGAATATTTAAGTAATTTAAGATTAAGGCTTCATTCAGTAAAAAGTCAAATATTTGCAACCAAACAGGGAGTTAGTTTTGTGGGATTTCGTATCCTACCAGATAGAATTCGGGTACGCAATCACAATCTGCGTCAAGGCAGAAAAAGATTACAGCAGATGCTTTGCGACTATAAAAATGGCAAAATAGAACTTGATAAAATCTCCCAGTCAATACAAAGTTGGGTAGCACACCTCGAACATGGTGATACTTGGCGACTGCGGCAAAAAATCTTTAAAAATTTTCATTTGCGTGGGATTTATAGTAATTACAAAAATCTAAGTGGTGCGTGACGCGCTTTTGACTTATAACCACCCACAAAATTTCTGAAAGCGTCACACACCCTACAATCTGCGGCAAAAAATCTTTCAAAATTTTCATTTTTTAATTTATTCAAAATTTCTGGCCCGCGAAAATTTCAAAATCACCGTGATGTGAGATAATAAAGTTATGAAAGTGAATGTCTGATAATGGGAATCTGTGTAAAAATTTGAAAAACTGCAATATTTCGATTATATAAAATACCTTTAAAAAAATAATATCACAAAGTGCCACATAAAATAAAAAAGCGCGATTTTTTGAATACTGAGATAAAAGAGTATTGAAAATCACTTAACGAATCAAAAAATAGTATTTTTATTGAGAAAAATCGGATGTTATATAAAATGTATTTGTGATTAAAAGAACATTCAAGTGAAAATAGGGATAAATAGATATGATGTTAAATTTATTTATGGGGTAAGCAAATCCGAATGCTGCGCGGCGGTTCGTGGAACAACAATCCGAGGAACTGCCGGTGTGCGTATCGCAACAGGAACAAGCGTGACAACAGGAACAACAACATTGGGTTTCGGGTTGTTGTCGCTTCCCCCAGCACTCTTCTGTGTCAGAGTTGATGGATGGGAATTCATCGAGCATACCAAGGAAGAGTCCAGACTTACTCCAGTGAGATTGTTAACAATCTCCAAAAATCAAACCGAGTCGGATAGCTTGGTAGGCTCAAAAGTCGAAGAGTTGTTCGGCTCATCTAATTTTATAACATTGATAACTAGTGGTCTACCACATTAGTTCTGAGTCATTCGTTTTTACCGGAAATGTGTAGAGACGTAAAATTTTACGTCTCTACAAGCGTTTTTGTTATCCAATAAATTCGGTTTATCTGTTGTGATACATTGAATCGTTATCAACGCTAGATAAGAAAGTTTTAAAAGTCTAATTTAATACTGAACCTGGCGGTTGAAACCGCACGCCATTTGCTACAACGGAGGAAGGCGTGCCGGAGCAATGGCTCGTCTACACAAACAAAACCCAACTTCTTGGGTTTTAAAATTATTAGTCCACGCAGGTGGACAATGCGGGGTGTAGTAGCGGTTTTAACCGCCAGAACCGCTTATTCACGCATCACCTGATAAATAGAAACAACCTTCCCCTGCCATACAGAATTAGACTCTTTCACAAATTCCATCCCAATTTTTTCCAAAACCCTCACCGAACCATAATTTTCCGGTTCCACAATTGCTAAAACATAATCAAAATTCAACTGATCAAAACCATATTGTAAACAAGCCTTCGCAGCTTCAGTAGCTAAACCTTGTCCCCAAAAATCCGGATCGAAACGATAACCCAATTCATTTTCTAACTTACCTTCGATATCCGTAACAGCAATGCCGCAATAACCAATTAAACGTCCACTTTCACGGTGAATTACCGCCCATTTTCCATAACCATGTTTTTCATAAGAATCAATATAACCTTGCATTCTTATCCTTGTCATTTCCTTCGATAATTCACCCACAGGTGAAAATTTCATCACTTCCGGTTTTCCAAGAATTTGTGCGAGTGCTTCTAAATCAGAATCTTGAAATTGGCGAATAATTAAACGTTCGGTTTGAGTAATTATTTTTTCGTTACTATTATTTTTCATTATTAGCTTTACTAGTTGCTAAACCAGGTATTTTGAAAAACATTAGCAACCACTGAGTTTTATAATTTAACCACAAGTAAACTAAAAAATCGGATAAACAACTAACAAAAAAACAAGTTAAACTTGAGAAAAAGTATAAAACAACTCTTTTAAAACTGTTTTTTTTCACTAAAAGTACTGCTGCGATACCATTTCTTCATAAAGATGCGCCGAATTTAGCCCACGGAGGTGGGCTTTGTTTGGGTAGCCCCACCATAGCCTTTTGGAGGGCGATTAAGCGCTAAAAGGGAAATCCCCAAATAACCGAGAGTAATTGAAACTAAAAATTTGATAAGAATTAAGCCTACAGGAAAACCCGTAGACTAATTAGAGGATAAGCTTACTACTGAAGCTTAAGTGATGCGATCCGTCAGAGTAGATATTCTTTATTATTTCTTCATTAAATAAAAATAGGAATCACACATATCTACCTAGTTGAAATCAACAGTACCGGCTTATATTGTTCATAGAGCATTACAGAGTAATTTCTGAAAGCTCAATTAATTAAACATGATTTTTTCTATTGCTTGAAAGACAGCGATAAGCCTTTGGCATGTGCTTCGCGATCGCAGTCTTTGAAAATTTAGCGATCGCCTGAAGGCTGTTATTTTCATATTGGAGTGATTGATAAATTATTTGCGATCGCACCAGTATGATACTTTAGGCAACATTTTTTCTTGTTTTAATCTGAATAAAACAACCAATTCATCAAACTAAAAATCTTAAAAACATGGAAACAATCCTTAACGAATCACTATTAAAAGTCGATGTTTCTTCAGATGTAGCTACAAATAAATTATCGCTTTTCTATAATAATATAATTTTCGGTACTGGCTTTAATGACAATATCAATACTACCTTCTTAAATGATGTAGTTATTGCTCTAGAAGGAAATGATAGAATTACCGGTAGCTTCGGCAACGATACTTTTGTGGGAGGCGGTGGAAAGGATATCGCTGACTACAGTTCTTTAACTCAGGCTGTGACTCTAGAAGCTCGCGGTATTGTAAATAAAGGTTTTTTTGGTACAGATCAACTCGTAGAAATTGAAACCGTTGTTGGGGCACTAGGGCAAGCAAACGCCATTGATGCTTCTACAGATAGCAGTAAGACAACATCATTAAATGTTAATCTCGCACACCAAAGTTTGATTGTTAATGGTGTAACAGGGCTGGGTACATTAAAATTCAATGTTCAGAACTTTGTTAATGTTACTGGTACCTCACAAGACGACACAATTATCGGTGACAACAAAAATAATATTCTCGATGGTAGAGCAGGTAACGACACAGTCTTCGGGCTTGGTGGAAATGATATCGTGCGTGGTGGTATTGGTAATGATGTCATTGGTGGAGGAAATAAAAGCAACCTGTTTATTTCTAAATTTACCGATGGTAACGACACAGTAGAAGGTGGTAGTGGTAATGACTCCTTAATTGGCGGTACTGGAAAAGATATCTTAGATGGTGGAAGCGGATTTGATACGGCTGACTACAGTACTCTAGGTAGGGCAATTACACTAGAGGCAGCCGGTATTGTCAATAAAGGATCTGCTGGTACAGACCAAATTCTTAACATCCAGAAGATTATTGCAGCCACAGGAAGAGCAAATGCTATTGATGGTTCCACTGGTAAAAGTACGACAACATCATTTGATATTAATCTCGCAAAGGAAAGTCTAGTTGTTAACGGCATTCCAGGGTTGGGTACATTAAAATTCCAAGTTCAAAATTTTGTCGATGTTACTGGTACGTCTCAGGCTGACAGCATAATTGGTAACAACCAAAATAACATCCTTGAAGGTGGAAGAGGTAATGACAAAATCTCAGGTAATGGTGGTAAAGACACTCTAATTGGTGTTGATTCTGAGAGTTTTAATCCAGGTAGATATGAAGTAGATATCCTCACCGGAGGTGCTGACGCAGACAAATTTGTGCTTGGAGATGCCAAAAATGCTTACTATAAGGGAGGCGGAGGATTTTTCGGTCTCAACGACTATGCTTTCATTACTGATTTTGAGAGTGGTGAAGACAAACTGCAACTGAATAAATCCCAAAGCTATATATTTGGAAGAAACTTCATAGCTGTCAGTAACTTCTTTAATCCATTACCTTTGCCTTATAAAACAACCAGCGATGTTACCTTAGCTGATAGTAGTGATGCTATCTTAACTGGTGGTAATATTTCGATTAGCAATGATTTAAATTCCTTTATGGTAGATGATACTGTCGATCAGATAATTAACAATAATGTTCTTACCGATAAATTAAGTTTCGGCGCTCAGATAGAAGTTAGCGAAGTTGCCCAAAACAGTCTTGAATCTTCTCTGTTGCGTCCCATTCCTAGCTTTGATATTGTGGCAATGTTTGGCGATAATTATAGCTCTAGCGATATCCATTTTGTTTAAGAGTTTATGATTCTTAAGTAGGGAAGTAGGAATAAAAGATGGTGCGTTAGATGTATTAAGATTGTATGTCAAATTAGTATATAGTCGTGCATCTAACACACCCTACAATCTGTTCCGAATAGCCGTTTCGATTCCCTCCATCAATTTTTTGTCTCGCTGATAATCAAAAAGACACGAATTTCTCTGCTCCCGACTGTATGATGCGAAAACGGGTAACTTACGACAGTTTTCCGGTTCGCTCATATAACGTGGAAAGATGTGCGCGTGTAATGCGCGTTCGCTATTTCCAAGGATGGAGTAATTAATTAAATAAGCTTGTGTTACTTCCAGCAGCGCATCACCTAAAATCGCCATGTCATTGAGAAATTGCTGACGCTGTTTACCAGTGAGTGTATTTAAATCTAAAACAACGGGATCGGGTAATAATAAACAATATCCTACTATAAATTGACTATCACCCAAAACAGCCCAACCGGAAGGCATTTGACAAATTACGGTTGGGTTGTTTCCTTGACGTGCTGCTTCAACACGCTGATGGATAAGTGTAGATTTCATGCTTTAAATATACAACTATATAGATTATTTAAAACAATTCAAACAATTTCAAAAAACTAACCCACGAGAAGTTGTTAAATAAACGGCAAAAGTTCCCAACCAATGACTACCAGCATAATGTTCGCTGACGGCGTTTGCTAAACCGATTTCACGATGAATATCAGCAGTATTGTGGAGTATTTTAAAACGGCGATAAGCCCTTCCGGCATGGGCTTCGCCTACGCCATTTGGTAAATTAGAAATGATTCCTTCGAGCATCCAAGCGCGACTTAAATTTAGTCCGTAGAAATGAGATTGCATATAATCTTGGGCATCTTCAACTTCAACGGGTTTTAACCAAGTTGTAGAATTATCAAGGGGTATATCTGGGAGAAAGGAGCTTAACCAATCAGCGAAAGCATTTTTTGAAAGTATTCGTCGCATTAAATCAGCTTCAGCTAGACTTGGTGAGAGAAAATCGTATCCTAATGGCTCGAATCTTAAAGAATAATTTTGATCGTTGAGATAAAATTGTTTGGCTTTATGCTCAATTAACTCAATAAAATCAGTATTTTCAGTAATTTTTGCCCAATCTAAGATTAAACCCAGTGCGAAAGCTGTTTGTTTGTGCATTCCAGTGCGATCGCAAATTGTCAGTTGTTGCAGCCAGGATTTTAAATTATTTGCGATCGCAGTTTCCAATGGTTGTAATATAACTCGCCATTGTTTAGCATCAACATCATCCCATTCATGAAGCTCCGCAGCAAGTTGTAATAACCAAGCTACACCATAAGGACGTTCAAAGGAAGGATGACGTTGAAAATAAGCCACTTCTCTCTCAATATTTTCAGCAGTTAAACTTTTATTTAAAGCTTGTCTGGCTGGGAAACTAAAAGACGCTTCGGGAAAACAACGAATTAAACGTGCCAACAACCAATGCCCGTGTACAGCTGAATGCCAATCCAAACAGCCATAAAAAGCAGGAGTCAATTGCCGTGGTGGTTTTACATCGTCATCGCTATTAAGCCAATAGATATTACTGTGGGGATACTCACACTCGATGCAGTTTAAAACTAATTCTACAAATTTTGCTGCAGTAACTATCGGCATTGGGCATTGGGCATTGGGCATTGGTGATAACTAACAACTAAGAAGTAAGAA
>DESS01000240.1:3068-3215 GCA_002361335.1 Richelia sp. UBA3308 | reverse complement strand
AAGGCTTGTAGTGTCACGCACCACCGGAATCTTGTCACAATCGCGGCTCTTTCTGTTTAGATTAAAACAGGAGGGCCCGAGTAAGGAGTAAAAACCATCTCCCAATACAGTTCGGATAAGCCTAGGGATGTTACCTCAGCCCTTCGG
>DESS01000240.1:0-2896 GCA_002361335.1 Richelia sp. UBA3308 | reverse complement strand
AGGTACTACTTCTTACTTGTGAATAGTTTTTCTCCCCCCTGCTCCCCCCGCTTCCCATGCTCCCCCTGCTAGTCCAATATGTCAATTTCTTAACCGAACCCTATTGCCCCATCTCCCCCAAACCCCATTTTCAATTAATCGTCATCCAAAGGTAAGCCAGCACGAACTCTACCCCGAGCAAAATAACGTCCGAATTGAAGTTCGTAAACTTCGTCTTCGTCTTGGGTTTCCACCTCTAAATCGGAACAAGCATAACTAACGCACAATAACCCATAACCTTTTCTTTGCAAATCGGGTGACAATCCTACAGCTTCCGGTTGAGAAATTTCTCCCTTGAGAATTCTCACAGCGCAGGTAGTACAAGCACCATTACGACAAGAAAACGGTAGCTCTACACCAAGAGCCTCAAAGCTGTGCAGAATGTACCGGTTATCGGGAACTTCCAAGGTGTGCGTAATCCCTTTTGCTCTATCTCGAACTGTAACTTTGTATGTAGAGGACATGATGATTTCGGATGCCAGAATTACTAAATTATAAAATTATTTTCTCAGGGATTGCGGTTTCTTTGATTTACATGTAGAATGGCTTCTTGTGGCACCAGGAGAGATGGCCGAGTGGTTGAAGGCGCAGCACTGGAAATGCTGTTTACCCGTAAGGGTAACGAGGGTTCGAATCCCTCTCTCTCCGTTTTACATTTCATAACAACCTTCCCAAGTTACATCACTAAGAAGTTGAGCCACTCCCCGAGCTAAAGCTACGGGGATTCGGGCATTGCCTTCCAACTTTTCACCCTTAATGGTTATCTGGTTGGAGGTTAGCACCTCGTTAGGAAACCGCTCAAAAAGACTATGGTCGCCCTTGAAACAGCACTCGGCTATTTTCTCGCAGCTTGTTTGTATCGTTGCCATGCTCCTAACAAATACGGCTCCGTATCTGGATACTCCGATTGAGCATCCCGCAATGACAACACATCACCATAAACGCACCTAGCCAAATACGCACTAAACAAGTCCCTGTGCATTGGGGCAACCCCCGTAACATCGTAATGCACTCTCTCTGACAGTTTCTTCTTGATGCGGGTACCGTCTAAGTGAGTCTGGGACAATGCTGTGGTTTTGGTAGGAAACTTTATGAACTGCCCACCGGCGCTTTCAGCCTTGCGTGCTAGTTCTGATTGGAAAAAACCTGGAGACTTGGCGCTTATCGCTTTTCCGTAGCGTTTCTGCCAAGCTTTGACGCTTACATTTTCAGTCTTGATCCTATTGCCGTGACGTAATATCTCGTTAACTAGTTTACGGTTTTGGGACTTAGTATAAGCTGACTTACGTCTCTCTAATTCAGCTTTTTTAGCTTGTGTCCGGCGATAATTGCGGGTTTTTATCCATTGCTTTTTACGGACGTACTCCTTAAAAAATGGGGCAGGCTTTGTTAATTGATTAGTTGGGTGTTCAAACGAGCTAGTTTTGTTTGAAGCCTGCCTCATTTTTTCTCGTCGGAATTCGAGACCTTGCTTAACTTTACCTTTCTTGCGGACAATTTTGTTGCCAACCTTTTGATCAAAGTCAGGGTGAAAGTTGTCTGGGTTATGCATCCGCTGGGAGCGCTGCATCTTTCTTTGAAGTGCTTTTATTTCGCGATCAAAAGTTGGGACATTCTGTGCAAAAGGCAGTAGCCCAGCATGATAGTCCGCTACAAATGCAATATTGGAAACATTTAGGTCTAACCCAACAGTCCCATCAGTAACGTAATTCTGAGGTTTTTGGTATGGTAAACCTTCATTAATTAATTGAACAAACCAGCGGCGCTTACCATTGAGGATGCGCCATAGAATCCGACAATATTTAACTGGTGAGTTTAGCCCGTGAGTTAGCACCGGATTATCCCAATCGATAATTGGTTCAATTCTTAAACCGCACCAAACGACTTGATTTTTTAACCAGCGTAAACCTTGTTTATTTGACTTTCCTTCTATTGATTTAAAGCGGGTAGGCACTTTAAAACGCACTTGTTTCGCCATCCCCAATAAAATACGCTCAGTTGCTTTAAACGCTCTTGTAGCTAATTTTTGTTGGGAATTAGAATCCACTTTATTTGCTATCCACTTGGATGATTTGGCTGTTAAGGTAGCAAAACTCTGTAACTCATATTCCGAAAATCTCGCTTGCTCTCTAGCTGTTTTAAATAGTTCTTTGCGCTGTTTTTTATCTTTCTCTCGATTAAGTTTTTTGGCTTGCTTGTATGGCTCGGAGTTGCGTACCAGTTCCATTCGGATCAACGCTTCCTTGAGGCAAGCATTATATAGTTGCCTACCTGCTTGGAATCTAGCAGATAATTGTTTGTTAATCTTGCTATCAACCTTTAACGGTAGTTCAGTTATGAATGATGGGGTTGTACTCCGAGCCATTTGACCGACCTCTCAAATGTTGATATAACTAGTATAACCATTAGTTAACCAATCGTCAATTCATATGAGAAATAAGTTAGGGCATTTTGAAAAAGGGCACGGTGAGGGATTCACCACTAACAGACCTAAAGCATTGAAAGCACTGGTAGGAATACGATTAACGCCAGAGAATAAAGAAGCATTAAAAAACGTTCCAAACTGGCAGGAACGGCTAAGAGAATATATTCAATCATTGATTAATGAAGACGGCGAATAAATTCGCTTGACTTCGGATTTCCACCGCGCTATAAATAGACGCGGCTACCATCCTCATGGAATTTCAGGTGTTTACAAATAAAAAAGAAAATGATTGTAGGGTATGTTAGATGCACGACAATCCATCTGTTAAAACAGATACAGGACTTACGCAAGTGTCACAAGACTCGGGTGGTGCCGTACACTCATTGCCTTATTATTTCCTTAACAATTAGTCAGTGTACAAGCACCCTACAA
>DESS01000247.1:13387-31010 GCA_002361335.1 Richelia sp. UBA3308 | reverse complement strand
GCATGGGGCATGGGGCATTGGAAATTCTCCTTGTCTCCTTGTCCCCTTGTCCCCTTCCTTCTCCTTTTACTGTTCTTCTTCTATTGATTCGCGGGTTAAAGACTCATAGGTTGGACGAGGTGGTGTACGACGGGAGTTTTGGTCTGCCATCAAGTCAACTTCTACATCTAAGGAACTACCATCGTTTTGAGTTTCTACTTTGTGGACGGCGATATCGAGTCCCAAAGATTGTAATTCTCGCATCAATACTTTGAATGATTCTGGCGTTCCCGGACGAGGAATTGCTTTACCTTTAACAATGGCGTTCAGGGCTTCGTTACGTCCTTGCATATCGTCGGATTTAACGGTAAGTAATTCCTGCAAGGTATAAGCAGCACCGAAGGCTTCCAATGCCCATACTTCCATTTCTCCGAAACGCTGACCGCCTTGCTGTGCTTTTCCACCCAATGGCTGCTGGGTAACCAAGGAGTAAGGTCCGGTTGAACGAGCGTGGATTTTGTCATCTACCAAGTGGACTAATTTGAGCATGTAAGCTACACCAATTGTCACCGCTCGGTCAAAAGGTTCGCCGGTACGACCGTCATAAACTTGAATTTTTCCGGGATTGTCGGGATTAAATACCCAATCTTTTCCGGTTTCGTCTCTTCCTTCTTGCAACTTACCGTGGACGATTCGCCGCGATGATTCTTCGCCATACATTTCGTCAAAAGGCGTAATCTTAAATCTTACTCCCAAGGTATGACCTGCCCAACCCAGTAAGCACTCGAATACTTGCCCTACGTTCATACGGCTGGGTACGCCCAAGGGGTTGAGTACGATATCTACTGGCGAACCATCTGGTAAGTAAGGCATATCTTCTAAAGATAATATCTTGGAAATAATTCCTTTATTACCGTGCCTTCCTGCCATTTTGTCGCCGACTTGAATTTTCCGCTTTTGAGCTACGTACACTCGCACCACCATGTTGGCTCCAGGTGGTAATTCATCACCTTGCTCTCTAGTAAATATCCGTACATCTACGACTCTACCTTTTTCACCGTTGGGCACTCGCAAGGAATTGTCTCTTACGTCCCTGGCTTTTTCACCGAAAATTGCCCGTAGTAATTTCTCTTCCGGTGGTTGGTCGGATTCACCTTTGGGAGTAACTTTACCTACCAGGATGTCTCCAGCTTCTACCCATGCACCAATTCGGATAATTCCTTGTTCGTCTAAGTTTCGCAGTGCGTCTTCACCAACGTTAGGAATTTCTCTGGTGATTTCTTCAGGACCTAGCTTGGTTTGTCTGGCTTCAATTTCGTATTTCTCAATGTGAATTGAAGTATAAACATCATCTTGCACCAAGCGTTCGCTAATGAGAATCGCATCTTCGTAGTTGTAGCCTTCCCAAGGCATATAGGCTACTACGATGTTTTGTCCCAATGCTAATTCGCCGCCTTCGGTGGAAGAACCATCTGCGAGTACCTGTCCGGCAACAACTCTTTCTCCTATCCGTACCAAAGGTCTTTGGTTCAAACAGGTGTCTTGGTTGGAACGCTGATACTTAGAAATTTTGTATTTTTCTTCCGGTGCATCTGGTGCGGGACGAACCCGAATTTCTGTTGCGTCTACATAAGTCACGTCGCCGTCGGTGCGGGATACTATCACCATCCCGGAGTCTCTCGCGGCTTGGGCTTCTAAACCAGTTCCCACCAAGGGACGCTCTGGTTTAAGTAATGGTACCGCTTGCCGTTGCATGTTGGATCCCATCAGTGCCCGGTTTGCGTCGTCATGTTCCAAAAATGGAATCATACTTGTTGCTACCGAGACGATTTGCACTGGAGATACTGCGACATAATCCACTTGTTCGGAAGTCGTTGTAGCCCAGTCTTGACGGTAGCGCACGGGTACTTGGGGACCAATTATAAAACCATTTTCATCAAGAGGCGTATCACCCGGAGCAACTCGTAAATCATCTTCTTCATCAGCAGTCATGTAGATTGCTGGTTTATCAAACATGACTTTACCGTTTTCTACCGGACGGAAAGGAGTTTCTAAAAAGCCATAGGAATTTACCTTGGCGTGAGTCGCCAGGGAACCAATTAACCCCGCATTCGGACCTTCTGGTGTTTCAATGGGACATATACGTCCGTAGTGAGAAGGGTGAATGTCTCGTACAGCAAAACCAGCACGTTCGCGAGTTAATCCACCAGGGCCAAGTGCCGACAATCTCCGTTTATGGGTAAGTTCCGCTAAGGGATTAGTTTGATCCATAAACTGAGACAGTTGAGATGAACCAAAGAATTCTTTGATTGCTGCTACCAGAGGTTTGGGGTTAACCAATGAAGCAGGAGTCAATGATTCGGAATCCGATACGGTCATACGTTCGCGGATAATCCGCTCCAAACGATTTAAACCAACCCTTACCTGGTTTTGCAGCAACTCACCGACACTTCTAACTCGACGATTTCCCAGATGGTCGATGTCATCTGTATTACCAAGGTCAAATTCTAAGTTTATTAGGTAATCAACGGCTGCCAATATATCTGGAGCCGTCAATACCCTTACTGTATCTGGAACTTGAAGACGTAACTTTTTATTCAGCTTGTAGCGTCCGACCCGACCTAAATCGTAGCGTTTAGCGTCAAAAAAGCGCGAATCTAGAAGCTGTTGTCCGCCCAATACTGTGGGTGGTTCGCCAGGACGAAGTTTACGGTACAATTCCATTAGGGCTTCTTCTTCGGAAAATTGCCCTTCTTTTTCAATGGTTTTTTGGAAGTAATCCGGATGACGCAAGGCATCGAAAATTTCGTTGTCTGTTAGTCCCAAGGCTTTCAACAGTACTTGAGCTGACAGTTTGCGAGTCTTGTCAATTCTTACCCAAACTAAATCGTTACGATCTGTTTCAAATTTCAGCCATGCTCCCCGGTTGGGAATTAAATTCGCAGAATAAGTACGGCGACCATTTTTGTCGATTTCGGATTTGTAATAAACTCCTGGGGAACGAACTATTTGGTTGACAATTACCCGTTCTGCACCGTTAATAATAAAGGTGCCCCGTTCGGTCATTAAAGGTAAGTCACCAATAAATACTTCCTGCTCTTTTATTTCCCCTGTCTCTTTGTTTATCAACCGTGTAGGTACGTACATTTGCACGGCGTAGGTGCTGTCACGTCGCTTAGATTCTTCTACACTATATTTAGGTTCTTTGAGCTTGTAGTTTTGTCCTAAAAAGTGCAACTCCAGTTTGCCGGTGTAATCTGTAATTGGACTAAAAGAATTAAGCTCTTCTATTAAACCTTCTTCTAAAAACCAGCGAAAACTAGAACGCTGAATTTCAATCAAGTCAGGCAACATGAAGCCCGGTTCCGTCATTGAGTCGTAATTCATGCCTAAATTCAAATCTCTTCGGGGTTAAACTTGTATGGATATGTAGGAAATTCGATTCGCACAGAGTTATCGTAGTGATAGATAGTACGGATATATGGAGGAGTTTTGCCAATACAATGGCATTTTTCTCAAAAAATTAATTCTCCCAATACTTGAAGGTACAATTGAAAAGCATCTTAATTATTTGCCTGAGTACGCTTTGTGATTGGCGTAGCTCATGTCTCAGAAGAAACTGTTTTCCTTTCCTCATTCCCCCTCCAAGAGTTCGCTTTAATTCAAACCGTCCAATTACCATCCTTTTGGTCCGATCCACGCTATACCAATAGTCTTTCTACCGTCATGTGATGATATCCTATTACTAAAGGAATTAATCAGACCATTATATGAATTTGCTGTTTGGCTTCGCTTTTCAAGCAAATTCTTCTGATGCCAAATTCCAAACCTTAAACAATTTTCTATAAATTAAATAATTTAGCTGCGATGGGTAAGCTACATATAACTCTTAATAGTTCTCCAAGCGGCGATCGCCGATTTGTCGATGATATCCGCCCAAAACTTAAATACACCCTCATAGTAAATCACTGCTTTCATTTGAACCTTTGTCCAACTTAATTGCAATCGACTGTGCCACTTAACCATTATGACCTAAGCAAACATCATTGGAGGGAATAATTTTATCATATTTTTCCTCTTCCCAAAGTATGATTTTTTGATTAGCCCCCCGAACCGGAAACCATTCAAGGCAGGAACAGGCTTTCAAATAAGTGAACCAGACATAAACTGAAGCTTTTGGGTTGATCGAGTATACCCCAGGTTAATGGTAATAACATGCCCCTTTTCTAATTAATTAATTAATTACTAATTAATTGGTTAGGCTTGCCTATACTTATATTTTTGCGGCAATTGTAACCCGACAGTTCTCCACACCCAAGTGATTTTTTTATAGCTTCAAGCCAAATAAGTCACAGGCATTTTTAGTGGTAGTTGCAGCAATTGACTCCAAAGTTTCTCCTCGCAAGCTTGCTAATTGCTCGGCTACGAAACGAACATAGGATGGTTCGTTTCGCCTTTGCCCTCGTTTGGGAACCGGAGCTAGAAAAGGACAGTCAGTTTCTATTAAAAGGCGATCGCCTCTCACCATCGTGGCTGAAGATTTGATTGCATGGGCATTTTTGAAGGTAACGGTTCCGCTAAAGCTAACATAAAAGCCTAAGTCCAAAAACCATTGGGTTTCTTCAGGCGTTCCACCCCAGCAGTGCATTACTCCACGCACCCTTTCTCCATAAAGTTCAATGTTTTTTTCTAGCACTCGCTTCAACTCTAATGCTGCTTCTCGACAGTGGATAATCACTGGTAAGTTGAGTCTTGCCGCAATTTCCAACTGTTTCTCCAGCACCATATGTTGCTGCTCGTAATTATCGGCTTTATAAAAATCCAGCCCCATTTCCCCAATCGCTACAACACTATCTGAGGAACTTGCCCCCGATTCTATTTGCTTCGCTGTTTGGGATGTCCACTTATGGGCATCTAACGGATGTAATCCTACTGCAAAGCTAATTTCGGGAAATCTATTAGCTAAGGCTTGGATGCCCAAATATTCCGATGGCTCAACGCATGAATGCACCAAACGCACTACGCCCGCTTCTTGCCATCGAGAGCGTACCTCTTCCAAATCGGGCTGGAATTGTTCAAAGTTAAGATGAACGTGGGTGTCAATCAACTGCATTGATTTATCCTTTGTTAAAAGTCAGCTATTAATCGTTTTTACTGACTTTATAAGTCTAACTGATTACTACTCAGCCCTCTGTCGCTGTTTGAGTGACAACGCTTAGTCTTTTGGCTAACTGAGATTTTTTTCTTGCTCCGTTATTACGATGGAGAACACCCCGCTTCACTGCTTTATCAATTTTGCTGTAAGCAGCGGACATACTATCTAATACTTGTTTCTTTAATTCCGGAGAAGGTTCGGCTACGTAGCTATCTAAGGCAATGAAGTATTTCTTCATCAAGGTTCTTAATGCCGATTTGTAGGTTTTATTACGAAGTCTATTGCGTTCAGCAATATGAACGCGCTTGAGAGCGGATCTTGAATTTGCCACAGGTTTTAACAGAACTATCTATATGTACGCACACTAATAGCCTTACTAATATAGCATCCAAATTGTCAATATTAGGATGCTACAAAAAAAATATTCTAATTTTTTTGCTAAACGAGGAAAAGTCGCCGAATCAAATTTTTTTTGGGTTGAAACGGCAAAGTGAATGCTTTACTCCCGTCTCGCTCTAAGATTACCTATAAAAATTATTCCTTCAATCCACACCAGTAAGTACTTAGGCAAAATTAATTGTACATTTGTCCGCAGCGAGTTGAACGGAGTAACGATTAGCAATCGCAAGACGGCGGGGATTGCTACCCTTCGGGAACACATAAAGGTGAACGCCTCTCGTGAGCAATGACACAAATAATGAAGGCATACCCACTTAATCTTCTGCCGGGAAGGGAGTAGTCTCTTCGGTGCTTTCTGATTACGGGAAAAAGCCGATACTTGGGGCACGCCTTCCCAGAACAAAGAACCAAGGATATATAACTTTCCACGAGGGGGAATGGACTTGATCGCAGTAATACCCTCTCAACTTAAATATTTAACTTAATATTTTCTTCAAAATAAAAGTTATCAATTAACTGTAAATATTGATAATTGTTTAGGACTTACGCAAAAGTAAGGTAACTGCCTCATTACTCACGAGGGGTGACGTATATGTCCTATCGGACACGCTTCCCTACACTGCGTTTCGGTCGCAATGACAAATCGATCTTGCGTAAGTCCTGTTGTTAATTGATAACTAATTATTGTTCAGTATTATTTAGCCCAATTCTTCAAATACCGCGAACATAGGTAAGTACATTGACAGCAAAATCACAGCAACCATACCACCGATAACTACAATCATTAATGGTTCCAAAACACTAGTCATAGCTTTTACTGCTTGTTCAACTTCATCTTCATAGAAATCAGCAACTTTCATTAACATTCCATCTAATTCCCCTGTTTCTTCTCCAATACTCATCATTTGAATTGCCATAGGGGGAAAAACATTTTCTTTTTGTAACGCAAAACTAATCATTCCTCCTTGTTGAACTTCATTTTTTGCAGCATCAATAGCATTAGCAATTATTTGGTTTCCTGATGTATCTCGGACAATTTCTAAGGAGGTTAAAATTGGAACTCCGGAACGAGTTAATGAACCAAAAGTACGGCTAAATCTAGCTATTGATGATTTTTGGGTTAAGTCACCAAATAAGGGTAGTTTTAAGGCAATAGCATCAATATTTAATTTACCAACCGGAGTTTTATAGTACTGGGTAAAAGCAATTTTTACTCCGACACAAGCAGCAATAATAACGAAAAGCCAAAAACTTGTGAGAATACCACTTATCCATAGCATAAACTGGGTAAGGGCTGGTAATTCTGTTCCTAAATCTTTGAAGATATTGGCAAAAATTGGAATTAGAAAAACAGTCATGGCAACAAAAATTATCACAGCTAAACCACCAACAACAGTAGGATAAGACATTGCCGATTTGATTTGGTTTTGCAGTCGAGCCGTATCTTCTAATAATTTTGCCAAACGGTTGAGAACATCATCCAAAACACCACCGACTTCACCAGCTTGAATCATACTCACATACAAAGTATCAAAACATTGAGGATGCTTCCGCATTGCATCGGAAAGATTGACACCATTTTGTACTTCGCTACTGATATCTAAAAGTGATTCTTTTAATTTAGGATTGCCACATTGTTCAGAAAGTACTCCTAAACTTCTGACAATTGCTACTCCCGCATTTGTCAAAGCCGAAAATTGACGGGAAAATATAGCTTTATCTTTAACAGAGACTGTCGCCAGCTTGTTTTGTAGTTTTGTTAAATCAAGAGCATCACCGATATCGAAACCTTTAGATTGTTGTAAATCTTGAATGACAAAACCTTGCTGTCTTAACTCAGTACGAGCTTGTGCTAAGGAGTCTGCAACAATTTTTTCTTGTTTTAATTTTCCTTCTGAATCGCGAACGCGAGCAACGAAATTTGGCATAATTTATATTTTTTAAAATTTCCAAAAATCTATATTTTAACTTGTTCGAGGAAACAATAGTTAGTAGTTAGTGTTTAGTCAAAATAACTGATTACTAACTACTATAATTTTTGTTAATAATTAACGTTTTGCACCAGCTTTTGCTTTACCATTAGCTGCACCAACTAAACGTTGAACTTCATCTGGTTTAGAGGTTTTTGACATTGCGGCTTCAAAGGAAATGGTTCCTGCTTTCACATAATCAGCAAGAACTTTCTCCAAAGTTTGCATTCCTAATTTTGCACCGGTTTGAATCGCCGAATAAATTTGAGATGTTTTACCTTCGCGAATCATGTTAGAAATAGCAGGAGTAATAATCATGATTTCTTGAGCCATTACTCTACCAAATTCACCCGGTTTGGGGTTTTTCTTCGGTACTAAGGTTTGACTAAATACTGCTACTAAAGAGTTTGATAACTGTACGCGCACCTGAGTTTGTCTGTCTGCAGGGAAAACGTCGATGACTCTATCAACAGTTTGTGCAGCGGAGGAGGTGTGCAAGGTACCGAATACTAAGTGACCAGTTTCTGCTGCGGAAATAGCGAGAGAAATTGTATCTAAGTCCCGCATTTCTCCAATCAAAATAATATCTGGATCTTCACGTAAAGAACCTTTTAAAGCATTAGCAAAACTTTTTGTATCTTCACCAAGTTGACGTTGATGAACTAGACTTTTAATTGGTTCGTAAACAAATTCAATTGGGTCTTCAATTGTTAGGATATGTTCTGCTTTTGTACGATTGATTAAATCAATCATTGCCGCCAATGTAGTTGTTTTTCCGGAACCCGTGGGACCTGTTACTAATATCATTCCTTTGGGTTTGTCACACATTTCTCGGACAACATCTGGTAAACCCAATTTATCAAAGTTAGGAATTTTAGAACTTAATGCTCTTAAACAAGCAGCATAAGTACCGCGTTCTTTGTAAACATTCACCCGGAAACGTGCTAATCCTTTTACACCATAAGAACAGTCTAACTCCCAATTTTGTTCGAGAATTTTACGCTGGGAGTTATTTAACATACTAAAAATTAATCGTTGACATTGGTCAGCACTTAAAGCTTCTTCACCAATGGGTGTTAATTTACCGCTGATACGAAAATAAGGAGGTATACCAGCGGATAAATGCATATCCGAACCTCCCATTTCAATCATTTGTTCCATCAAATCTTCAATCATCATTTCGATTTTTTCTCCTTAGTTTTTTATTTGATAGTTGATAGTTGATAGTTGATGGTTGATAGTTGATAGTTGATATTTGATAATTGATAGTTGATAGTTGTTGTTTGTTAATTGTGAATCACCACTAACTATTAACCACTAACTACTAACCACTAACTACTAACCACTAATCCTGAAATCTTGATGTCATACAGTAAGGACAATCTAACCATTCAGGTTGTAATTGGGCTTCACAATTTCGACAGGTTAAACCGCTTTTACGTTTAGCTTTCAATTCTGCTTCTAAACCTGTATCGGTAAAGGTTACCCGTTCAACTTCTTCAAGGGTGGTAGCTCCTTCACGCACCAAATTCAAACTGTAAGCAAGTAAGGTTTTCATTCCTTCTTCTACCGCTGCTTCTTTAATTAATTCTGTTGGTGCTTCTTCATTAATTAAAGTTTGGATACGTTCGGTAATTCTCATTACTTCGTAAACACCACAACGTCCTTTGTAACCAACACCGTTACATTTTTCACAAAGAGTATTGTTGGCTTTGGCTTCTTGAATTTGCTCTAGGGTAAGAGTATTGGCTTTATAGAAACTGACATCCGCTTCTTGGGATGCCGATAAACCATAGCGCGCTAGTTCTTGGGCTGTAGGAGTGTACTCAATACGACATTCAGAACAGACGCGACGCATTAAACGCTGTGCTAAAACTCCAATTAAAGAACTGGAAATCATAAAAGATTCAATTCCCATTTCTCCCAAACGGGCGATCGCACCAGGAGCATCGTTGGTGTGTAGGGTAGTCAATACTAAGTGCCCAGTTAATGCTGCTTCGATCGCAGTTTTTGCCGTTTCTTTATCTCGGGTTTCACCTACAAGTAATACGTCGGGATCTTGTCGCAAAAATGCCCGCAATGCCGTACCGAAATCAAGTCCTTTTTCCCGAATTACTTGCACCTGGGTAATTCCGGGTAAACTATATTCCACCGGGTCTTCTACTGTACTGATATTAATATCGGGAGAATTTCTTTCGGCAAGGGCAGAATACAGAGACGTTGTTTTACCAGAACCGGTTGGTCCAGTTACTAGAATTAATCCAAAAGGACGGCCTACCATCTCTTGGACAATTTGTAAGGTCTCGGGATCGGTAATTAATTTATCTAATCCCAATTGAGTTGAGGAATTATCTAGAATCCGGAGTACTACTTTTTCTCCGTAACGACTTGGTAAAGTATTAACCCGAAAATCTACTTTGCGTCCTTCAAATAAACGGCGGATGCGTCCATCTTGAGGAAGACGACGTTCGGCAATATCTAAATTGGCAATAATTTTGAAACGAGCTGTAATTGCTGGTACAATTTTTTTCGGTAAAGGGTCAAAAGCCTGACGTAATACACCATCCTTACGAAAGCGAATGCGTAGGTTTTCTTCCTGGGGTTCGATATGAATATCGGAAACCCCTTCATGCAATGCTTTGGCGAGGATTCTGTTTACCAAGTTGATAATCGGCGCATCCTCAGCCCCCTTCATAGCAGAACCCAAGTCAGCTTCTGCTTCTTCAGGAGCATCTTCTAGATCGAGATTATCCAGATTTTCTAAATCTTGATTAATGTCGGTAAATTGTTCTTTTTCTATATGCTTCTGTTTGACAGCCATTTCATCCAAAAATTGGTTGATTAGCTGTTGATAATCTTCTTGAGTGATTACCATACGCTGCAAACTGAAGCCTTGGGGACGCAGAATCCGATTTAGGTCGTCAGAAGCCTCCAGGTTATCTGGATCTACCATGGCTACCAAAACGAAGGGTGGGTTTTGGTCTTCATGTTTTGACAACGGCATTAGGCGATGGCGACGACAAATATCTACAGAGATAAGAGTCTCAATTAAGCTTCCTACGGAAGTCGTACCAACTTGGCTAACTTCGGGATCTAGGGATTCAACGCCATAAAGAATTTTTAGTTCAAATAGCTGTTGCTTTTTGTATTCGCGAAGTAGCTCTGGTGATAATTGTCGCCCCGCAATCGATTCGATAACCTCAGTTAAAGGTCTACCTGACTTGCGGCTTTCTATCAGCGCCTGCTTCATCTGGGTGTTGTTTACAAACCCAGATTGCACAAGTTTGTTACCGAAAGGGGAAAACTCCGACCTCACACTCAGAGCGGTACTGCGCTTTTTTGGTGACGAGTAAGTCATATATTGAGATAATGGATGCTGCACAAACCGTACTATTCAAGTATTCCCAAGCTGGGGTGCAGAATTTTCATCTCAACTAAAGAAAACTTTCCCCTTTTTTTTGGAAATTGGGAATTGGGATAACAGGCACAAATATATACAAGAATATATAAAATAAATTGATCAAAAAATAAACAGGATACAACGGAACGGATTTATCTGTGGAAAGAAAAAATTTTTTCCACTTCGGGGTGGCTATTCGAAATTCATCGCCGGGTACTTGATAACTGATAACTCAAATGACTTTTCCCTATCTATGAAAGGGAGTAAAGGAGGCAATCCCTACCTTCTCAAGTTAAGAAATTTCTACAAATAAGCTTGTTGAGAAAGTCATCACTCGGGTTCAGCATTTGTCATAATACATGACGGTGATACCACTTCGGTGGAATATTGAAGCCAAACCAACCTCACTACTTCTCTTTGCAGTAATTGAACTTTTACGCTGCTGTGAATGTAAGGTTGTAAAAACATACCTATAAAGTATCCCCAAATGATTAGAAAATAATGGCTGAATAATAACAGTCATCTATAAAACCACACAGCAGTACTATTCGGTGAACAAACAGAGGTAAATTAAGTAATGAACAGCGACTCTGGGCAAACAAATCCCAACACTTCTAACGGTGATGTTAACGAGCAAGTAACAATTCAACCAGAAGTAGCCCCTGATTCGGCTACGGTTAATCCAGAAGATCAAACAAATCCAACCCAAACAACTGCTCAAAGTAATGCCGCTACACCCCCTACGGCAGAACTTGAGTCATTAAAAGCCCAGTTAGATGAGCGTAGCAGTCAATATATGCGAATTGCGGCAGATTTTGAAAATTACCGCAAACGCACCCTCAAAGAAAAAGAAGATTTAGAACTACAAGTAAAGCGCAATACTATTACAGAATTATTGCCGATTGTTGATAATTTTGAACGAGCGCGAGCCCAAATTAAACCCCAAAACGATGGGGAAATGGCAATTCACAAAAGTTATCAAGGCGTTTACAAACAGCTAGTAGACTGTCTCAAACGGTTGGGTGTTTCGCCAATGCGTCCTGAAGGTAAAGAATTTGACCCCAACGAGCATGAAGCAGTAATGCGCGAACCTACGGATGAATATCCGGAAGGAACAGTGTTAGAAGAGTTAGTACGCGGATACTTTCTTGGCGATCGCGTGCTACGTCATGCAATGGTAAAAGTGGCTGCTCAGAAGGAAGATGCGTCTCCTCAGGAGGAATCTCCATCCGGGGAAGCAACTACTTAAGTTGTAGCCACTGAAACTAATTAAAACTGTTTTCGGTTAATCGTAATCGGGCGAGCATCGCATCCCAATTTATCTAATACCCATCCGCCCTTTTTATTAGCAACGGTTAAGTAAAGGAAAATTTCCCATTGGGCGGAAATGATTCTTTCTCAGGATGGACAGTTTCCTGTAAACGTAGATTGTTTTATCAAAGGAAACTGTTCTACCTAAATCGTTGTTAAAATTGCCAAATTTAAAATAGAAGTAATCAATAAAATTACCGATAGTTATGGGAAAAGTTATTGGGATCGACTTGGGCACTACCAATAGTTGTGTCGCAGTTTTAGAAGGTGGGCAACCCCAAGTGATTGCTAATTCAGAAGGTGGACGTACCACTCCCTCCATTGTTGGATTTGGCAAAAGCGGCGAACGCTTGATTGGTCCTCTGGCAAAGCGCCAAGCAGTAACTAATGCAGAAAATACTATATACAGTATTAAGCGATTTATTGGTCGTCGTTGGGATGATACTGAAGACGAACGCGCTCGCGTACCATATAACTGTGTCAAAGGTAGAGATGATACTGTTGATGTAGAAATTCGCGGACGCAGCTATACGCCTCAAGAAATCTCCGCGATGATTTTGCAGAAGTTAAAACAAGATGCGGAAAATTTTTTAGGAGAAAATGTTACTCAAGCTGTAATCACGGTTCCGGCCTATTTTACTGATGCTCAAAGACAAGCTACTAAAGACGCTGGAACAATTGCTGGATTAGAAGTACTACGAATTATCAACGAGCCAACCGCTGCAGCTTTGGCATTTGGTTTGGATAAACAAGATCAAGAACAGTTGATTCTGGTGTTCGACTTGGGAGGAGGAACTTTCGATGTTTCTATTCTCCAACTTGGAGATGGAGTATTTGAAGTAAAAGCAACTTCTGGTAACAATCATCTCGGTGGAGACGATTTTGATAACTGTATCGTCCAATGGATGATAGAGGCGTTTCAAGAACAGGAAAACATTGACCTTTATGCAGATAAAATGGCGCTGCAACGCTTGCGGGAAGCTGCTGAAAAGGCAAAAATTGAACTTTCGACTATGGCGGGGACTTCAATCAACTTACCCTTTATTACTGCGGATGAAAGCGGACCGAAACATTTAGAAATGGAACTTAGCCGTTCCAAATTTGAAGAACTTACCACTCATTTGATTGAAGCTATTATTGAACCAATGGTTCAGTCCCTTAAAGATGCAGACCTAAAGCCAGATATGATAGAGAAGATTATTCTGGTGGGTGGTTCTACTCGGATTCCAGCAGTACAGAATGCTTTAATGAATTTTTTTAGCGGTAAAGCCCCCGATCGTTCGATTAATCCAGATGAAGCAGTAGCCCTTGGTGCTGCAATTCAAGCTGGAGTATTGGGTGGCGAAGTTGATAATTTACTACTTTTGGATGTCACTCCTTTATCCTTGGGACTGGAAACTTTAGGAGAAGTATTTACCAAAATTATGGAGCGTAATACTACAATTCCTACTAGCAAATCCCAAATATTTTCCACAGCCGTTGATGGACAAAACTCTGTAGAAATTCACGTCCTTCAAGGTGAAAGAGCAATGGCACGAGACAATAAAAGTCTAGGTAAATTTCTTTTAAATGGAATTCCTCCAGCTCCTCGTGGCGTACCCCAAATTGAAGTATCTTTTGAAATCGATGTTAATGGTATCCTCAAAGTAGGCGCTCAAGATAAAGGTACTGGTAGAGAACAAAGTATTCGGATTACTAATACAGGGGGTTTGAGCCAGAATGAAGTCGAACGAATGCGTAATGAAGCCGAAACTTATGCTGAACAAGATAAAAGACGCTTAGAGTTAATCGAATTAACAAATCAAGCTAATACTCTCTTACACAGTTACGAGTCAACTTTAGCGGATAATGCTGACTTTATCGATGAGCAACTCAAAGCTTCTATCGATCAAAAATTAGCAAAATTGCAAGCTGCAATGGCTAACGAAAAAATATCTGTAGCAGAATTTAAACAAAGTTTGGATCAGTTTCAACAAACTGTATTTGCTATTGGTGCGGAGGTATACAGTCGTGTCGATACTGGAAGTAACGAAGAAACAGTTGAACCATCCGATAATCCTCAAATTTCTCAAGATAACGAAGCATCCAAAGAAGCTTTCGCACCACAATTTAATTTTGACTTTGAAGAAGATAATACAGTCCAAGCTGATTATGAAGCTATAGACTAACAAAATTGGTAATTGAGAAATATAGCGGTTTTCACGCTTATTGGAATACAAATTTTACCTTACCCCGCCTGATCGGCACCCCTCTCCTTATTAAGGAGAGGGGATGGGGGTGAGGTTTTTAGTGGCTTTTAATACAGTAAAATTGTAATCGCTTCTAACTGGAAAAGCCCATCCCTTAACTTGTAACAGTCGGTATTGAAAGTACCTGACAATTTCTCGTTACCATAAAAAGTGGTTTTATACCTCACTGGTTTGCTAAATTGTAGAAGCAAATTCTAGGATTGCTACATAGTCATGGTATGTCAATAATTTGAATGCCATAAAAGACTAGATGGCGGGTTTTCCACACTCATAGGTGCGGCTAGCCCTTCCGGGTTTTGGTCTGCTTATTGCACATCTTGGTAGCACAATTATAAGAGAGTCAGTTTCAATGGCGAATTCATTAATGTCGTCGAAACCATTTGGCTTCACCTGACGTTTAATATTTGCTGGTGATTCTTATCAAAGGT
Organism: Richelia sp. UBA3308; assembly: GCA_002361335.1. Classification (GTDB taxonomy): domain Bacteria; phylum Cyanobacteriota; class Cyanobacteriia; order Cyanobacteriales; family Nostocaceae; genus Rivularia. Next base: position 16,119 of record DESS01000247.1, on the reverse strand, counting down.
AAAGGGTAAAATAAATTATTAATAAAACTTAACTTTTGCCTTCTGCCTGACCCATAACTGCATATTAACTTTCAACATTTTTACTTTTACCTTTGCTATATGGCTCGCGACTATTATGAAATTCTCGGTGTCTCTCGTGAGGCAGACAAAGAAGAAATGAAAAGCGCTTACCGCCGCTTAGCCCGGAAATATCACCCAGATGTGAACAAAGAGCCGGGAGCCGAAGAGCGGTTTAAGGAAATCAACCGCGCTTATGAAGTACTTTCGGAACCAGAAACCCGCGCTCGTTACGACCGTTTTGGAGAACAAGGAGTATCCGGTGCTGGTGCAGCTGGCTTCCAAGACTTCGGCGATATGGGTGGTTTTGCCGATATATTTGAAAGCATTTTCAGTGGCTTTGCTGGAGGCGCAACTCAGTCCCAAAGACGACGCAGCGGACCAGTTCGAGGTGATGACCTACGGTTAGATTTAAAGCTAGATTTTCGGGAAGCTGTATTTGGCGGTGAAAAAGAAATTCGTATTTCCCACCTAGAAACTTGTGAAGTTTGTAGCGGTTCTGGTGCTAAACCCGGTACTCGTCCTCGCACTTGTTCTACCTGTAGCGGTTCTGGTCAAGTTCGCCGCGTAACTAGAACCCCCTTCGGTAGTTTTACCCAAGTATCGACTTGTCCCACCTGTAACGGTACGGGAATGGTAATTGAAGATAAGTGCGATGCTTGTGAGGGTAAAGGTGCAAATCAAGTTACCAAAAAACTGAAAATTACCATTCCTGCGGGGGTTGACAACGGTACCCGCTTACGTATATCTAACGAAGGAGATGCCGGAACTCGGGGTGGTGCGCCTGGAGATTTATACGTTTACTTGTTTGTAAATGAAGATGAAGAATTCCAGCGCGATGGTATTAATGTACTTTCAGAAATCAAAGTTAGTTATCTCCAAGCAATTTTAGGCTGCCGTTTGGAAGTAAATACCGTAGATGGGTTGGTAGAAATGATTATTCCCCCTGGAACTCAGCCCAATACAGTAATGAAGTTAGAAAATCGTGGCGTTCCCCGTTTGGGCAATCCCGTAAGCAGGGGCGACCATATGATTACGATATTAATTGATATTCCGACAAAGATAACACCCGATGAAAGAGAATTGCTGGAGAAGCTAGCTAAAATTAAAGGAGAGCGCACTGGAAAAGGCGGTTTAGAAGGATTCTTGGGAAAATTATTTAACTAATGAGCGTATCTTCACAACTAACTCCCGATGCTCAACTTGACTTACGGGGAACTCCTTGTCCGATCAATTTTGTGCGGACAAAACTTCGTTTACAGCAAATACAAGCTGGAGAGTTATTAGAAGTTTGGTTAGATGCAGGAGAGCCAATTGAGCAGGTTCCCGATAGCTTAAAAATGGCGGGTTATCAAATAGAACAAATTACAGACTGTTCTGGGTATTTTTCCTTACTAGTACGCCGTCCAGTTAATGACTCATGAGTGGCGAAGCATCATTAAAGGATTACGGACAGTTATTAGGTACGGTGCTTGCCGTGCAAGCTAATTTTTACAAAGTACAGTTGGATGAAGAGGAGGAGAGGGAGACAAGGGGACAAGGGGATAAGGGGGCAAGGGGAGAAGGGGACAAGGGGATAAGAGAATTTTCTTCCTGTGCTGCCTCGGCTGCTTTGGCTTCTACTATTCCTAATCCCCCAATGCTTTTATGTACTCGTAGAACCCGTTTAAAAAAAATTGGTCAACAAGTAATAGTTGGCGATCGCGTGGTGGTAGAAGAACCCGATTGGGCTGGTGGTAGGGGTGCGATCGCCGATGTCTTACCCCGCGTTTCTCAACTCGATCGTCCGGCGATCGCCAATGTAAATCAAATATTACTGGTGTTTGCTGTTACAGATCCTCCTTTAGTACCATTACAACTCAGCCGTTTTTTGGTAAAGGGTGAGTCAACAGGTTTAGATGTAGTTTTGTGCTTGAACAAAAGCGATTTAATCACTTCTCAAGAGCAGGCGGAAATTAAAGAACGTCTCAATAGTTGGGGTTATCAACCCACGTTTATCAGCGTTTACAAAGGTATAAATGTAGGCGTGATAGAAAAGATTCTTAAAAGTAAAATTACCGTGATCGCTGGAGCTTCCGGTGTTGGAAAATCCAGTTTAATTAATACTTTAATTCCTAGTGCCAATTTACGGGTCGCAGAAGTTTCTGGTAAATTAGCTCGCGGAAGGCACACTACTCGCCACGTAGAATTATTTGAACTTCCCGGAGGTGGTTTACTCGCGGATACTCCGGGCTTTAATCAACCCGATCTCGATTGTACGCCAGAAGAACTAGTCAATTATTTTCCAGAAGCTAGAGAAAGGTTGACAAGCGGTAACTGTAAATTTAGTAATTGTTTGCACCGAGATGAACCGGATTGCGTAGTGCGGGGAGATTGGGAACGTTACGAGGATTATTTAGAATTTTTAGAAGAAGCAATTGAACGTCAAACATGGCTCAAACAGCAAGCAGATCCAGAATCCAATCTGAAGTTAAAAACAAAAGGAAAAGGGCGGCAACAATATGAACCCAGGTTAGAAAGCAAGAAATATCGCCGGGTTTCTCGGAAGAAACAGCAGCAGAAATTGCAGGAATTGTATCAAGAAGAAGAATAGGGCCATTCGGGCCGAAAAGGTATAGGAGATGGGGAGACAAGGAGACAAGGGGACAAGCGGAAGTGTGGGAGGTGTGGGAGGT
>DESS01000247.1:0-13252 GCA_002361335.1 Richelia sp. UBA3308 | reverse complement strand
CCCTCTCCCCACACTTACCTTCTCCCCTCTCTACCCCCTCTCGCCACACTTCACGAATTATGCCCAATGCCCCATGCCCCATGCCCCATGCCCAATTCCCCATGCCCCATGCCCAATTCCCGACTCTAGAAATAATTAAGCGACTATAGCCTACTGATTCCATAAAGTCTTAAAATATTGTTAACTTCTGACTAACCGGAAGTTTTTCTTCGGTTGGCAATAACCCTCTTAACCTTTGTTTATCTATCCCTACTCTGTAGGATGTCGGACAAAAACTTTGTGTCTGCCGAAGGGATAATTTTGCCTAATCACAACCAATATATAAAACCAGATCGGAATTAATATTATGGCTATTGGCTACGTTGCGCTTGTACTTCACGCACATTTGCCCTTCGTTCGTCACCCGGAAAGTGACTATGTGCTGGAGGAAGAATGGCTTTATGAAGCAATCACGGAAACTTACATTCCTTTATTACGTGTGTTTGAAGGTTTGAAGCAAGACGGTGTTGATTTTAAAATCACCATGAGTATGACACCGCCTCTAGTTTCAATGCTACGAGATCCGTTGCTACAAGAACGCTATGATGCACACTTGGCAAAACTAGAAGAACTCGCAGAGTTAGAAATCGAACATTATGCTGAAAATGGTCATCTTAAGTATTTAGCGGAGCATTATGCTAGCGAATTTAACACTACTAGGGAAGTTTGGGAAAGATACAAAGGCGATTTGGTAACTGCTTTCAAGCAATTCCAAGATTCTAACAATATTGATATCATCACCTGTGGTGCGACTCACGGTTACTTACCGTTAATGAAGATGTATCCCCAAGCGGTTTGGGCCCAACTTCAGGTAGCGGTAGAGCATTATGAAGAAAATTTTGGTCGGAAACCCAAGGGTATTTGGTTGCCAGAATGTGCTTACTTTGAAGGTTTGGAGCGCATGGTGGCCGATGCAGGATTGCGTTATTTCCTAACGGACGGACATGGTATTTTATATGCTCGTCCTCGTCCCCAATTTGGTACTTATGCACCAATTTTTACCGAAACTGGTGTTGCAGCTTTTGGACGCGATCATGAATCTTCTCAACAAGTATGGTCTTCTGAAGTAGGTTATCCTGGTGCTGCTGAATATCGCGAATTTTATAAAGATTTGGGCTGGGAGGCTGAATACGAGTATATCAAGCCTTACATTATGCCTAACGGTCAGCGCAAGAATACGGGGATAAAATATCACAAAATTACTGGTCGTGGTTTGGGACTTGGAGATAAGCAACTTTACGATCCTTACTGGGCACGACAAAAAACGGCGGAACACGCTTCTAACTTTATGTTCAACCGCGAACGTCAAGTTGAACATCTCCACAATATGATGCATCGTCCTCCCATTGTTGTTTCTCCCTACGATGCGGAGTTGTTCGGACATTGGTGGTATGAAGGACCTTGGTTTATTGATTATCTCTACCGTAAGTCTTGGTTTGACCAAGGTACCTATGACATGACTCATTTATCGGATTATTTGCGGGCTAATCCGGTTCAACAAGTTTGCCGTCCCTCTCAGTCAAGTTGGGGATATAAGGGTTTTCACGAGTATTGGTTAAATGAAACGAATACGTGGATTTACCCGCATCTACATAAAGCTGCCGAGCGGATGATTGAAATATCAAATAGGGAAGCAGAAGATGAGTTGGAATGCAAAGCTCTCAATCAAGCAGCACGAGAGTTACTTTTAGCACAATCTTCCGACTGGGCGTTTATTATGCGAACGGGAACGATGGTTCCTTATGCTGTAAGAAGAACTCGTTCTCACTTGATGCGATTTAATAAGCTTTACGAAGATATTAATATTGGAAAAATTGACAGCGGGTGGTTGGAGAAAGTTGAATATATGGATAATATTTTCCCCAACATCAATTATCGAGCATACCGTCCTTTGTAATTAGAACGGCTAAAAACGCAAAATTTATAGGGTGGGCATTCTCCACCTTATATTAATCCTTAAATTAATACTGAATTGAAGAAAAAATAGCTACGCTACGCTTCAATAGCATAAAAAACAAAACCCCCAACATAACCATGCTGGGGGTTGTATTCATGGAAATTCAATCCATAACTAAGCCACTTCATTACTTCATTCTTTCACTAGCTTGCCATTTGCTTACTAGCATATGCATCCATACCATAAGCTGGTACGCGATCGATATAGTCTGTTTCTTTACCAGTTACGGATTTAGCCAAGAAATCAAAAGACTCGGAGTTCCAGTTACGTTCGTGGATAGGCTTTCTTTGTTCTCCTCGGAAGTATGCTTGAGTTCCTATTAACGCAGCTGCTACCCAACCTACGACGAATAATGCAATCAGTATAGTCAACATATTATTTCTGACCTCAACTTAAAGTTTTGTTTCTTTATGTAAATAAAGGTAACAAATATTTTTAAATGAGTGAAAGGTGTGCTATCCGATTAAGTTGGTAGTGTATTCCGCACTACGGTATGGCGTTTACTGCTTTCCTGGCCGTTATATTACCGGTGTTGACTGAGGGAGGGAGATTAGAGCGTGCGTGATCGGAGTAAATTTATTTTTCAATTTAGGCACCACAGAACCGAGAATAAAAACTAAAAAAAACGGGCCCGAAGCCCGTACCAGAAGAATGTATGTGATATTTTGTCAGTAATATCAAAATTATTTCTCTCCCACCTTCACATGCTTAAACAGGGAACCACAAGCAACACGAGTGCGCCTCGCCGCCGCACTCCACAACGAAGCGCGCTATATCTTCTAAACTTTGCTCATCAGCTAGAAGCATCCGCGAAATCATACTAATCTTGCCGAAAGACATTGAAATTCCAGAAATAGGAATAAATCGGAATCATTAACAATATGTGTTGCCTAATATCATGTTCGCCCTCATCACTTACGATATGTCGGAAGCGAGAGGAAGGGAGCGATCGCAATCCCAACTCTTGGGTTCTTCGGAGCGTTTGCCATAGGACATATGCTAGCCTACGGGAACAATGACAACTATTCATCCGAAAATGATATAAATGTCGGTTCTCAATACTAAACACCAAACATAAGTAGCGAGGCAAGAAAAATTGAGCCGCTCCACAAGGCAATAGGCAGGAGGGCTTCAGCTTTATTTATGTTTCTTAATATAGTGATATTTTTTTGCGCCAACTTACTTAAGTAATAGTCAAGAACAATCAATCTCCACCGAATTCTACAAGTTTACCGATGTTGAAATCTATTCTTGTCCAGGCTTTTAGTTGCAACAAATTTTTCATCAATAACAAAGGAATTTGCCAATGATGCACCATTAAAAATGGTAATGGATCGTCGAATTTATAAATCGCGTCAGTACCTCGCCACATATTCTTAATCCAATTACTCAATTGAGAAAAAGAACGAATTTCATTCAGTCGCCAAACTTCATGATATGTCCAATAAGTAGGTTTACTATTGGGTAATGCTTGTAAAGGTTGTGCCATCGGTTCATTACTCAAATAAGCACCTGCAGCTTGTTGCAATTGGTCGTGAAATATGGTTATGGCAGAATGAGTACGAGGATTACACTCAATGGCGTATATGGTACCATCTTCGGCTTCTATAAAGTCAAAAGAAAGTTGTCCGGTAACTCCCAATTCTTTGACAAAATGTGTTACCCATTCACGAATTTTTGCATGTTCGACGTTTTCGTAGTTGACTTGAAAAGCTGAAGATTCACAACAACAATGTAGTCTTATTACACCATCCCGGACGGTACTATGAGTGCAGTATTCTTTGCCAGGAATAAATTCTTGCATTATCCAAGGCTTTTGAGGACTAATTGGTAAACTCCGCACAAAAGCTTCGGTTTCTTCTTTCGTATCACAAGGAAGCTTGGTTAAATCCAACCGCCTTATTGAGTCATAAGGAATACTTTTAAGTATATATTTACGAGTTTCTCCTGAAAAATCAAAATTTAAAACCTGTTCGGGATTTGTTATTTTAAAAGATTTAGGAACCGATAAACCAAAACTTCGCGCTTTCTCGCTAAAAGCAAATTTATCATCAAGCATTTCACAAGTCGCGCCATCTATATGAAATACTTCACAATGTTGTGATAGTGTTGACTTTGAAACAGCATCGTAGTAACTAGCCACCGGACTTGTTACGGGAATGTAAATATCAATATTTTCTTGATTAACGATATCTATTAAGGCTTGAGTATAAGCTTGTGGATCTTTTTGTGGAGTTGGTGTTGTATAAAACTTATCTACACCTTGAGAAAAACGATGACCTGATAACCAATACTTATGCGTTTCTGTAAGCACTACTCTATGTCCTGCTGCATGAAAAAATCTAGCAAGCTGTAATGCTTTAGTCATTTTCCCACCACTTACCAGAATATTTTTCCTTCCATCAACTGCTACTGTTGTCTGTTTTTTTTTTAACGGAAAAGTCAGTATGTTTAGCAGTAATGAGATGAAAACTATAGTGGCATTAATTGGTAGGGCTAGCAAGAGTAAAGTCAGAGTAGCCAGGCTTTTACCTAACCCTACAAAACGCATACTGAGAGAAATCGAAGGTTTTGCAGGTTGAGAAGAGGAAACAGAAATAGATTGTGCCATAGTCTATTTAATACTAAAAAAATGAAGTGAGTACACTTAAAAGCGTACCCTACTAGTCCTATGAAGGATGAGCTACAAGGTCGTAATTACTTCAGTATATACACGTGTTAACGAATATTAATTGTTGTATATTACGCCTTGTTTCAGATTCAATGGAGGCTTTATATTTCAACCTTCATCGTTCTTAAATACGACGGTTTCACAACCGCCGGATGATGGTTAAACCGTCTCTTACTGGTAATAGTACCTGTTCGACACGTTCATCAGTGGCGACGGTGTGGTTAAATTCGGCGATCGCTTGTCCGTTGGCGGTACGGGAAGCTTCACTCAGATAAGGCTGTCCTTGAAGCAATGTATTATCAACGCAGATAAAACCGGATGGAGCTAACAAATTTTTATCTAGCAAGGTATTAAAGTATTCTACGTACCCTGCTTTATCTGCATCAATAAATACGAAGTCAAATGAGTCTCCCTCAGCAGCAAGTTTATCCAAGGTTTCTCGGGCTGGTCCTATTTCAACTTGGATTTTGTCACCGTGGGGAGATTCACGAAAAGCAGCTTTACCGAACTCTGCTGTATAAGGGTCAACTTCACAAGCAATCAGTTTTCCGTCTACTGGTAATGCTTCTGCCATTGCTAGAGCAGAATAACCCGTAAACATACCTATTTCTAGTACTCGCTTGGCTTTAGTCATATGGATAAACATTTTCAATGCTTGTCCTTCTATATGACCTGAAAGCATCTCTTGTTCTAGAGCGACGACGGTTTCGCCCCCCTCAAAGCGATTACTCCAGTGCTCCCGTGCAGTTTTATCGGCAAGGGCTGCTAAAGCTGCTGACTCAGAAGTAGTGCATTGTTCTAAATAAGGGTCTAAACCTAATGCTAAAAGGGAAGCATTCCGGAGCTTTTGTTTAATTTGTGCTGGCAATGTTTCTTTATCCAAGGCTTGCACGAGTGCTTCTAATTCCTGCGCTAATATTCCTAAAGGAGTAACAGGTCTAGCTATTGGTTTATCAACAACGCCTTTCATTAGTTTCCACTCCCTACAAGTTCCGCTTCTGATTCAGAATAAACTGGGTAAACATCTACCCCATCGCCACCACGAGGGAATTTCTTGCAAATTTGCTTGTGTTCTGCTACAGCATCAGCTAATTCTTCGCGAGTCAAATCATTAACAAAGAAGCATTCGCCAATGGGTTTAGGCATTGCAGCCCTTTGTTTACCGTCTCTTGTTAGAGAAATAGATTCGGTAGCACGCCATAGAAGTTCTTCTTCCAATAAAGGATGGTCGAGAGAAAGTCCAATACGGCTCATTGTCCCTAAAATACGGTCTCTATCTGAGTCACTAATATAGCCTCTTTTCGCTGCAATTGTTGCAGATAAAGCCATATCGATATTAACTGCATGACCGTGGAAAATAGGTACGCGGGGTGCTAATTCTAGAGTTGGACTCCAAGTGTGACCGTAAGCTATAACTCTATCTAGGTCTAACTCGTGTAGGTTGGGTACTTCATACTCCAACATTTTTTTGATGCCTTTATAAGTTACAAGACGGGCAACTTCTTTAATTTCTTCTGTTGCGTCAATGTTTCCAAAGTGAGTACGAAGTAGTTCTTCACCGTACTTCTCAAGCAAATCAAATACTTCTTGGTGGCCGACTACGGCAATTTTGATTAGTTCTGCCATGCCGTTGCGTACCTGATCTGTAGGTAAGGTACCCAAGAAGGAGAAATCAAGAAATACCTTAGAGGAAGCATGGTAAGCACCCAGACGATTCTTCAACTTTTTATGGTTTACCGCTACTTTAATCGCAACACTAGCGTCAATCAAACCAATCAAAGTAGTAGGGATGCGGATGTAGTTACTGCTGCGACGGTAAGCTGAACAAGCAAAACCGGCAACATCTGTCAATAATCCACCGCCTATTACCAAAACAGGCTCTTTACGAACTAATTTAAAGTCAGCGAATGCATCTACAATCTTCTCGAAAGTTTGGATTGTTTTATTCGGCTCGGTGATAGTTATGGGAAAAGAAGTTAGCTCGATATTGTAATGCTCGAAGTACTGCTTCATTTTCTTGCCGTAGTGCTTGTAGACATTTGAATCTACAACTGCTAAGCACCGCCCAAATTTTTGATAACACTCCGCTAATTCTTGATTGTCTATATTGAAAACTCCGTCAACATAGACGAGGCTATACTCAATCTTTTCGTAAGCTTCAACATGAAAAGTGGATTCAGTAGCTTCTAACTTTGACTGAAGGATACTCATGATTTTTGACCTTTTAGTGATGAAAAACTTTTACTTGTAAATGTGCGTTACATTATCTACCTTGAGTGGTAGATGATGCAGAGGTTTGTCTGATGTGTTATTACATGGTAATTAATCGGTAAACCGTGAGTTTTTTCCGATAATAACTTCTTACTTCAACGGGAGCATGGGAGCAGTTATCCCTCAGTAAGCTTAGACGCTACATCCTAACGCCATTAAGTTAATTGCTGCATTCAAATCTCTATCTAAGCTAAAACCACAATTATCACATTCAAAAATTCGTTCTGACAAGGTAATAACTTCTTTTTTCTGTCCGCAATTGCTACAGGTTTTAGAACTTGGATAAAAACGATCTGCTATTATCAATTTACTGCCAAACTTTTTACATTTATATTCCAGTTGTCGTCTAAATTCATAAAACCCACAATCAGATATTGATTGAGAAAGTTTTTTGTTTTTTACCATCCCAGAAACATTTAAATCTTCTACTACTATTTTTGCGTGGTTTTTGCATAAGTAAGTAGTAATTTTATGAAGAATGTCTTTTCTTAGGCTGGCAATATGAGCCTGTAGTTTGGCTAGTTTATTTTTGGCTTTATATCTATTATTACTACCTTTTTCTTTACGAGCTAACTGTTTAGATAACCGCTGCAACTTTGATAGCTGCTTTTTGTAATTTCTTGGGTTGGGAAAACTTACTCCGGTACTAAGACTAGCAAGCACTTTTACGCCTAAATCTACCCCAACAACATCAAATTCTTTTTTAGAAGGCTGACAATCAACCTCATAAGCAAAGGCTATAAACCAATCATTAGCAGTACGAGATATTGTGATTGATTTTGTTGTTCTGTGTGGTAAACCTTCATAGATTTTAACCCAACCGATGGACGGCAATTTAATTCTAGTACCACCTATATTTATCGGTTTGCCGCTTGCATCAATCGTAAAACTATCATGCTTTCCCTTCTTTTTGAATGTCGGTCTTTCTCCTAATTTTTTAAAATATCTATCAAAAGCTTTACCTAAATTGTCAAAAGCATATTGGGTTATTTTTTGACAGATACCTTTCTCTTTAATCCACCTGTACTCTGGTTTTACATGGTTGTTAAAGAACTTTTTAAGGATGAATTTATTTGGATTTAATCCGCTTTTATACATATCGTTCCAAATTGCTAAACCCCAGTTATAAGTAAACCTTGCTATACCCGCGTGCTTACTCATAATTATTTTTTGGTCTGGCGTTAGATTTAATTTGGTTTTGATAGATAAAAGCATGATATCGACCTCTATGTTTAACAATACTATGCTTGCATGATTATATAGCTATTGACAACCCAGATCTCTATTCACCTCCCAATAGTGTTCGGTTGAGAAAATTTATCTGTTAAGACAAGCTCGAAAGTAGAAACCCAAAATAAATCGGACTCCAATTTCTATTAGCTTACCTACAATTGGTATAAATAAAAGGTTCCTTTCTAGGGCTAGTGCTTATATCCTAAAACCCCGCACTGTAAAATTTCAAAGCCCATAGACTCGCTTGAACCCAGCAGAAAGAATCTTAAATTTCTACCAAGTTTCAAGGCTTCTAGTATCGTGCAGGAAAACTACATAACGTTCCTCTAGATTTAACGCTGTTATCGTAACTATAATTACGGGAAAAAAGGCTTGTGTCACTTTAATACTGGATTATTAGCCAGCAAGTCAAGGGTTCGCTTCAAAGTTTTTTTGAAGAAAAAACTTTTGAGGGTGGCCGTCAAGCAGTTAAGTTAACCGCTTAAATGTACAAAAAATAGACCACTATACTACAGTACCATTGGTTAGACCTTATTTTACAAATACTCTGTGACAAAATTTCTCTAACTTTCTTAGATATGAAAGAAGATTTGCTACTCCGTTGATGGAAATTTTAGCTATCTCAAGTGAAGAAGCGATTCGCTTCCACGTACTTGAATACTGTAAATCAATATCCGGCTTTACCATTCTAAAGTCGCGCTGATCCATGTCAAAATCTAAAACTTATATTTTGCCGTTGTTGAAACGCAACTCCGCCCGTTTTGACTCAAGGGCAATATTCAAACAGCACACCGTTTGGAGATTTGGAGTGATTTATTCACTTACCGTTGTCAAATCCAGCTTTTGCTTAAACCTATTTCTTTAATCCTCCGAAGTCGTCTGCTTCTACTTCGCAAAACTTCTACCGCGGAGCAAAATTCCTTTCGGTAGTCTCCAGGCTTATACTTGAGATTGCAGCCTAGATTTACATTCAAGGAAGGATCTGATGGCTTATTAATAATCGCAGACTTTGACATTCCTTTACAACCTTGAAGCTAGACATTTACAGAAATAATTTCGATTTTCTTGATTAGCCAGACCAAAAAACATAGCTCCTATCAGAGTATTTAATTGGATAATACTAGCTACTGGCTAAACAAACAATAGTTAAAAACTGCCCCTTAAACAAACTTATCGCCCTTAGATAGGACTAAATTGAGCAATCACAATAATTAGCTTACACTCAAGCCGTATCGTTATGTTCTACACGCTTCGTCCTCACCCCTAGCAATGGTTAATATTCTATCCTTCCCCAATCTTGGATAACGATACCAAATGATAAAGTTTACCCCTGAAATAGAAAAATCTTTCAAGATAGTGTGGTTGTTAACTTATGTTACTCATTTTTACTTTATCAAAAATTTCATGAAAAGTTAAAATTTTTTGTTTTAATTTTTCATCAAATTTTTGTTTTAAATAATTTTTTCAACTACTAGTACACCGGATCCGTAAATAAACCAACCATTTAAAAAGCTTCAAACCTTTATATTACAATCCTTTTCACTTATTACCTTCATACTTTTGACGAACGCCCAGTGTTACTAGGGTGGAACTAACCCAAGTAAAGGATTACAAATTTCAACATTAAGAACACTGATTATACCAGACTTGAGACTGATTTTTTAAAGATAATTTCTATGTTATGATTCGCGATATTTCCATAAATCATAATTTAATTTCCGGATAAGAGATTTTTGAGACCATGGGCTTAAAAGTATGGTTTTTAACTAATTATCCCATAATACCCTCTTCCCCCGTTAATAAAGGCGGTATAAAGTTCCTCTTGCTAATAGGGGGTTGGCGTACAAATTAAGACCTCTCTTGAGTGGTAACCAAAGGAAATTTCAGTACGATCGCGGGTAAAAGCAAGGTCGAAATTTACGAGCTATATATGGGAATTTTCCTGAAATGGTATTGCAATAATAGCAATCTAAAAAAAAAGACAGATAAATTACCTGTCTTAAATAAAAGATTCAACTACAATAACCATGCTTTATTAAAAGTTCATTTCAGCCGCTTGAACTTTCTCAACCTGTTTCTTCTTAAGTACAAGCATAATTTGAGCCATCATCACAAGGGCTATAAAGGCTATTAAACCTTTGATTCTAGCTGCACTTTGCAACACGATTTCTGTATCGTGTTGACCAAAGCCGCCTACATTTGGGTTATTGGTTAAAGCTTCACCTGCTGCTACTTCTTGTCCTTCGGAAACAATCAATTCCGGACCTGCGGGAATCTCAATAGTAACAGTTTCTCCTTCAGGAGTTTGAACGTCTACAGCATATGTGATCTCACCATAATCATCTTCTTCTTTGGCAATTTTGGTAATTGTACCAGCGGTAGAAGTTGTGAATGCGTTATTATTGCTACTCTCACCTGTAGGATAAACTTGTCCGCGTCCTCGATTTGCACCGAGGTAAACGGGATATTTACCAAATTGGATATTTTTGTCAGTTGCAGGGTTAGGAGAAAGAACAGGAAAAACTATTTCTTGATAATCTTCTCCAGGAAGGGGACCTACTAAATAAACGTTATCTTTCTCTTCGCTGTAAGGTTGGAAGTAAACATCTCCCACTTCTTCTTTTAACTCTTCTCCAATGCGCTCCTCAGGAGCAAGTTTAAAGCCCTCAGGTAACATAAGAACGGCACCAACGTTCAAGCCAACCTTGGAACCGTCAGCACCCACTTGCTGGACACTGGTATCGTAAGGAATTTTGACAACCGCTTTAAATACGGTATCTGGTAGAACTGACTGAGGAACTTCTACATCAGCAGGTTTGGCAGCCAAGTGACAATTGGCACATACAATCCGTCCTGTAGGTTCTCGGGGAGTTTCCGGATAGCTTGCCTGTGCCCAAAAAGGATAAGCTGCTGCTGCTTGGGGAAGTGCTAAATCACTGGTAAAGAAAAATGTCACCGTGGCGATCGCCACCAGCAATGTTTTGGAAATCGCGCAAAAACCGCGATTGAACCTCGTGGTACAAGTATTTCTCATCTCTGTTAGGAATTCGTCATTAGTTATTAGTCATTAGTCATTAGTTATTACTAAAGAAAAATGACGCAGGAGTAAACTGAGTCGGGAACAGCCAAGAGTTATCGCCTTCCCACATTGGTAGTGAAACTAATTTTCCCTATCAAGCGCGATTAAAACTGATAACTGATAACTGATAACTGATAATTGATTTAAGCCCACCAAGGCTCTTCATCAGTGCGGAAGTCAGTTTCAGTCCAAGGAGTAATCACCATTTCATCGTCTTTTACTGCTACATGACTTAGAGCTAAAGACAATGGTGCAGGTCCACGGACTACCTTACCAGTAGCATCATACTGCGAACCGTGACAGGGACACTTAAACTTGTTTTCAGCAACATTCCAAGGTACAACGCAACCCAAATGGGTACAAATAGCGTTGATTCCATAATTTTGAATTGATTCACTGCCTTCAACCACAATGTAGGTCGGATCGCCCTTTAGCCCCTGTACCAAAACGCGATCGCCAACGTTGTGTTTGCCCAAAAACTCAGAAACACTGACACTATCGCCCAGTTCGTTTTTAGCTGTGGTACCACCACCAGCGCCACCACTAGAAGGGGGAATAAAATACTTGACAACGGGATACAATACTCCCAAAGCAACTCCGGTAACAGTTCCGAAAGTCAAAAGATTCATGAATTGACGACGCCCCATATCGGGTACGTCCATTTCCATTGATTCTGAGAATTGAGCCATAATCTACGCGTTCAAGTTTGTTTTTGTTAAGTTTTTTGACTTGAGTTCTGTTAATCAGGAAACTCTTGTCCTGTATGCCCATGCCCTATATCAATGCCAGATTATCTCTTCCAAGATAAGTCTTGCATCCTTTTTTTTAGCATTACATTTCTTTATATTCTTATCATACTGGAGTTACGGAACTTCACATCATTACTAAATGTAAAATCTCATGGATTAGAGTTATGACAGGAAAAGAATTACGTCAAATATTACTTGATAAGTGGGGACGTTCCTATGATGTCCAGTTGCGTCGGACACAAGGCAAACTGTTTCTACAGGTGATGTGGAAATATTTAGAGCAAGCTTCGTTTCCTTTAAACGAGAGTGAGTACCTTGAACATTTGCATAGCATTGCCAGTTATCTTGATGGGATGGGTGGAACCAAACAGGTGCAAAAATTTATTCAGGAAACCCGAGAACGTCCGCGACTTGGTAAAGCTGTTAGCATTCCATTGGATTTAGGCGAACGCAGTTCTGAGTGGATATTATAGCTTGTTGGCGTTCGTATTGGCTACAGCATTTTTTCTCATTAAATACATGATTATTTTTTGAGAAAATTTAGTAATAGAGAGGAGATTTTTTCGATTAACTAGTTTTTTTTTAAGGCAGCTATAGGATCGAAAATGTGAAATATTTTTTTAATATCTAATTTTAACAACTGATGCAATTGTTTTGCATTGGAAATATTTTCCTTATTAGGAGAATGGTAAATTAATTTATGGCATTTATTTTTGATTATTGGTATTATTTATAAATACAGTATCCAGCGGTTGGAAACCCCGGTACACAAACAAATCCTGTTGACCCAGGTTAAATTAGGTACATTCCAGGCGAACTTTGCTTGTGTAGTAGCAAATTTATTCCCGCTATATTTCTCACTTTTTAATAAAATAGATATATGGCAAATATTAAGTTAGAAACTTGGGAAAATCAAGTACTGAAAAATTATCTTGATGGTGTAAGAATAATTAGAATTCCTGCATCAAGAAAAAAACGTTTGGTTGTACTTCGGTGGTTGGTAAGAAAGTTTGAACTAGATATAATTTATAAAGAATATCAAGTAAATGAAATTATTAGTAACCATCATTCGGATTACGCAACTCTCAGAAGGGAATTAGTTGGCTACCAACTTATGGAACGAGAAAATGGTTTGTATTGGCGTAACCGAGCATCTTTATGGAAGTCAGAAAATGAGATTATGCACCATAGAATTTAAAATTAAAAAGTTCATCAACAAAGAAATTACAGCATATTTCATAGAGCCGCCGGTA
>DESS01000245.1 GCA_002361335.1 Richelia sp. UBA3308 | reverse complement strand
TCAATTCATGCTGAAACTCAAGCAGTACAAAGAAAATTTGAAAATGCTGAAAGCGCCCTAGAAGACAAAAAATCTACCAAGAAAGAAACACATCACACAACAAAAAAAGTTGTAAGAGATAGTTTTACCTTCCCAATTGAAGATATTACCTTGCTAGGAGAGCTTAAAAACCGTTCTTTACAGTGTGCAATAAATGCGACCAAAAGTGAAATAGTACGGGCAGGACTACACGCCTTAAATTCCATGTCTAATAAGGAGCTAGTAAAAATTTTACAGGAGTTAGAGAAGGTTAAAACGGGAAGACCTGGAAAGTGAATAAACTATTTATATAGTTTTAATCGTTTATACAGTTATAACTATTTATATGATTATGACTGTATAAATAGTTATAAGAATATTAACGGTTAAAACCGCTCAGATTTTTTTAATGCAGGAGAGGACGCGCCATTTTGAAGGGAATACGAGGCACTTACTCCGGCAATAAGTCTTACTTGATTTGAAGAGCGTGTGCGGCGTGTGGCGACTTAAACTAATACAATTGCTGTTCGTTCTAGAAGTAAAAATATACAGAAAGATTCTTTCAAATCGCTTCGTGAGGCGATTTTGAGCGATTTTAACCCGATAAGAAGTGTAATCGGGCGTTTTTACAGACAAAAACCACCTATTTTCAACCACCGTTTAAAAGAGTATTACTGTATATGGAAAAGACCCCCAAAATACCGTGGAACATGGCATTATTTGTACATGTCCCTTGAGAAATAACAGTGTTATCTTGAATTATTTTAAATAGTTAACTTACTTGATAATTAATATATTTAGGCTTGGTTATTTGTAGCTCACTTAGGCAAACATATTCTGTAGTACGGAGAGAACGTGGTGAGCAGTTTTAGAGTTTAGCTGCCCCAATTGTTTTACTAATCTTTGCTTATCGATTGTGCGAATTTGATCAAGCACTATCTGACCCTGCTTATTATTAAAAGAACATGGCACTCTACTTGGATAATTTCTACCCTTTGTAGTCATTGGCGCAACGATAACGGTTCTTATGTGAAAGTTCATCTCATCAGGTGAAATTACAACACAAGGACGAGTCTTTTTTATTTCACTGCCTAAAGTTGGGTCTAACGAGACTAAGAAAATATCAAATCTTTGTACTACCAGTCCCACTCGTTATTATCCCAATTGGTTACAGTATTCTCATCTAAAAGCTCATCATCTTGGTGTACATGCATATCCTTAAAAGATTCTTCCCAACCAGCACGAGGATTTTTTAAGGGTGTAATTATGATTGCTCCATTTTTTACCAACAATTCAACCTGATTCTTTATTCCAAGTATGGTTAAAATTGTTTTAGGTATACGAATTCCCTGTGAGTTTCCTATTTTAATAATGCTTGTTTGTATCGGTTCTTCTTTCATGTAATTATTATGTAATTACATGACATGAAAGTCAACAATTATTGTTATCAAAGGTATGTTTGAATTTATTATATAAATGAAGTCAGGTAGAATTGTTTTTGTTTAGAGCATTCAAAGTCAAACAGCATAAAGACAAGCTCCCAAGAATAAGAAACTTCAAATGACGATGACTTATTAAATATTTCACTTTCTGTAAAATAAGAATTTTTAAAAGACCTTCAACCAAACAAAAAAGCAGAAAGTTTCATTGCAGCACAGGAAGGAGGATGAACCAATACTTATGCGATGTATTAAAAAAAGCATTTCACTTCCAAAAGAAGAAGAACGTTTACTTTCAAACTTAAAAGAAGTGATTACGCAAGAGGGAGACTTACCGCTGATTACGGATTCACAAGTGTTTCGGATGGGGTTACAGGCGTTATTGAGTAGTACCTCAGATGAATTATAGTAAGGATTTAAACCATTTGGACACACATTCGTCATAGACTGGGCGAAAATCCAAATCCGATCTATTCCCAATGAGCGTTCTTCCCTGGCTTATTGCAGACATGATACGCGAGATATCTGTTGTCCAAGTAAAGCTTTGTACTAAATCCGTATTAGCTATAGCTTTCGCCAGTTCAATTCCTCCACTATTGGCGTTGGACTTATAGCACAGGCAGTTAAACATGTCCTGTTCATAAGTAAAAATGCCGTAATTTACGGTACCGCCACCAATATCTAGGACAAATAACGTATCATGAGGAGCAACACTACCGACATGAAAGGCATATTCGGCAGCCGCTTTGGTTTCTTCATAGAAACTGATATCGGTTATCTCTGCAATAAGATTTGTACCGTTTTTGGTAAACACATGGGTTCCGACAAGACTCTGCCTTAAAAACGCCTCACTTGCAGCATCACGTTTTGGAACAAGAAATTTTACTGTTCCTTGAAAATTACTATCCAGACTTGCCAGTAACAACGGTAACGCTATTTCTGGTTTTGCTTTTCCGGTTTCTGCTGCTGAAAGATGACTTTTATACATTCCGGCTCTGTCCCCCAGCAGGTAGCTTTTATCACCTATAGTGATTAACGCATTTTGTTCGTTCGTCACTCCGTTTCTGGCTTCGCGTTCGTATGTACAATCGTATACCAGTGAACGAATAGTCCGAATTGGTGAAGCCCCGTCGGGAAAAATTACGGCAGACTGGGTTGAGTAGTTCCCAATATCAACAGCTAATGTTGATTGCATATCTAGAAAACCTTCCTTATTTTTAACGTAATGGTCGCTAGTACATGGTTATTACCGTGTACCTCATAAAATAAATAGTAACTCGTTTGACAAAATTGACAACTTTTAAGGAATTGTGCCGGTATCTTTCCCCAACGAGCAGGCAATCACATCAGCGTGGGTAATGAGGAACCCTACGAGGTCAGTAACCGTTTCCAAGCCAAAGAGACTACAGAGCGCAGTAGCCCGCGCCTGGTATTTCGGCTTTAGCTGGATGCGGGTAGCGCCTGTTTTTTTCATATTCATTTTTCGTGGTGCTGGTGGAAATATTTTGCGGATACCACAGGATGGATACATTCAAGGGAAACCATGCCGGAAAAGAACGTGTTCTTTTACTACCTCGTTATGTCTTTTTTGTGGTGTTAACACTACTATAACATATCCTATAGGATAGTCACTACAAGCTCATAGAAAAATATGAAGATAAGTAGATATCATAGGGTAAAGTCAAATTACCCCCTTCTTTAATGTCGAAGAATTTAAGTGCAATTATTGATGATGATGTATTTGAAAAATTAGGAGAACTAGCCAAGAAAGAACATCGGACGCGTTCTCAAATGACAAATCTACTTCTACAAGAGGCAATTGAAGCACGGAATAATCAACCGCACTATGTAGGCACTACTAATACTACTATGAGCAATAAGTCACAGAAGACCGGACGATATTCGGGAAAAAGAATTGCAATCACAATTCCCCTGGAGAAATATGAAGCACTCCGCACGCTCGCAGAAAAAGAAAATCGCCCCGTATCAAACCTTTGCGTAGCAATACTTCTAGAAAAACTTGAGGAGCTAGGAAATAACCAATAAGTAAAAAGTGTAACAACCTGTAGTTACTAATAGTGATTACAGTTGGTACTATAACCACAGATATATTTTTGTATTAACTCAGTGCATACTAAAAAGTAGAGTTATATACTTATTTTTTATCAAATGCCCTGTAAGGAGGTTTTGCACAAATTATAACTACATCCCCCTAAACGCCAAAAAACCTTTAGAGTCAACTAAAGGTCAAGGCATGGCAGATGTCAACTGCCAGTTTTTTAATTTTCTTTCACTTGTTTTTTTAACCAAAATAACCACTCATTAAGGAGTCCGACTATGAACTCGCAGAACGATAATGGTCGCGCAGTCAGCTTCGATGCGCCTACTACATCACTAGAAAATACTATTAATAGTGCGCTTTCTAGTAGTTCATCACGTAACCTCCAAGAGGATACTGAGATAAACCATATAGATACGCAAAATAACGCACAAAAAAATGCGTCTTCACATAGTATAGCGGATGGTTCAGCTAAAAATAGACATGACAATGCGCTTATAATCGATACACCTTTAGTGTACTCAGTAGATGACAATTCATCTACAGTAGAAACTACTAATTCAAAAGACTTAAAAAACACAGAAACTAAATATCACGACGTTGACCATTTTCCTCTTCTGCAGAAGACCGCTCTCCTTACGCATCTACAGGCACTCGGTTTTAAAAACGGCGATACCGTATACATTAGAGCGATTGCAGGTAAGGGCTATGAATTACAACCACAGGTAAGAAAACTTCCATTTAAGCTTCCTCACATCAAATGGAAAACACTGGAAAATCTCCAATTTAATGGTTATGGTTTATACCTTGTTGTCAACGGGGGGGGTGACAGGGATAAAGACGTTACTTGTGGGAGAGCGTTTTTTTGTGAATTTGATGACCGCCCCATTGACGAGCAAATTACCTTTTGGAAGCAGCTTAACGTACCAGAACCAAGCCTACAGATAAAAACGAGAAAATCAGTACACTCGTACTGGATTCTTGATAGCTCCTGTAGTGTAAAAGAGTGGAAATCTTCTCAAACGCTCCTCCTCAATACTACAGAAAGCGATAAAAGCCTAAAAAACCCCTCCCGTGTGATGCGACTCGCAGGAAGCTGGCACGTAAAAAATGGATGCGACCCTGTTTTTTGTGAAATCATCCATGAAGGGGGAAAGTATCAACTTGAAACAATCACTAATCCACTAAAAACTGCACAGGAAATACGAAAAAAAGAACCCGCCCCCCGCAGACCTATACAACCTGTAAAAACCTCTTCTCCTGATAATAATCTTCAAGGAAGAGATGTACTTATTTATTGTTTAACCAAGCGCAATCAAGAAGTTTTAGAACGTGGAGTATCAGAAGGAGGAAGAAATAACGAAGGAGCAATTTTAGCCAGAAACCTCATAGGAACTTCCAATTATTTGTTGAGTATGAATGAACGATTTGATAACGACCCACGGACGCTCTTTGAGCAATTCTGTGATAAATGTTCTCCTCCTCTTGACCCACAGGAACGAGAGGTAATTTGGAAATCTGCTGTAAATTCTAATCCTACTCCCACGCTTGATAGTGAGAGCTTAAAGAAAAGAATTGAGTATTTTAGACGCGCTACAAGTGGTGACTATAATTCATCTTATTACCAGAAAACATCTAAGTTAAAGGAAGTTCCTGTTAGTGAATCAAGCAATGACCCACCGATTGATGACCCAAGAATTAATCCGAATACTGGTGCAAAACTATCATTCAATCAACTCGCGTTAAAAGTTCTTTATGGTTTTGGTAATTACATTTGCTTAAATGGTGAATTGTACGCATGGAACAATAATTTTTACTTACACACACCTGATACAATCGAATATAAGCGGATAAAAGCTTTTTGTGATGAATACACAGAAGAAATCAAAGGCGAATTAGTCCACCCCTACGCAAAACCTTCCAAAGTAAAGGAGGTTTTAGAATACGCCAAAATGGAGTTTGCAACCCACCAAGAGTTAGTGAATCCCCCTGGGGTTAATTGCACAAATGGTGTAGTAGAAATCACCTGGGACGGTACTACCCCACATACCACATTCGTTCCCCACGACCCTTTAAAACACATCTACCTTGATAAGCCACAAGTTGCATATAACCCCATCGCAGACCCCAAAGAATGCCAAAGACTACTTGAATGCTTAGACGCTTCCCAAAGAGAAATCCTGCTACGGGTTTTAGCAGCTTCTATTGATGTTGAAAAAGTACGGAGTATTAGAGGAAGAGATGTCAAAGCCTTACTCCTAAAAGGTTTGGGCGCAAATGGGAAAGATGCCTTAAGAAACGTAGTAGCTAACATTTACGGCGATAATGCGCTTACAAGCGTAAGCCTTGCCGACTTCGCCAATTACGACCAAGGACGTAAATTTTCACTTTCAGCACTCATAAACTCCCGCGTAAACTGGGCTTCAGAAAACCCCAACACGGGCAGACTTGATAACATTCAATCGCTGAAACTCTTTGTCACTGGCAACCGCTTGCACTCAGAAAAGAAAGGGAAAGACCACGTAGAGTTTACCCCCAAAGCGGTGGGGCTTTTTAACGTCAATGATGTCCCAGCACTACGTGGAGTGATTCAAGCAATTACCGATAGGCTTGCAGTATTGACGTTCCGCAAGACCTACAAGAAAAATCCCGACCCACAGAACCCCAACGAAATGCTTGCTGACCCCCGATTTGCATACGACCAAACCTTTGTTCGGGAGATGGTAGCCCCCGCATTTTTAAATATGATGCTCGCTAGCTTACAAAAATTAGTGACAGAAGGCATTGACTACGAACCAGTCAATAACGCTTTGGAAGAAATTCAACGGGAAAACTGCCATTTATTTGGATTCGCCGAAGATACAGGGCTTACCTACGAACAGGGGAGTCACCTTACAGTTGATGACATCTGGAATAAGCTACTCCCCTGGTACCTAGAAAATGGTACGTGTGAACTATCCCACAGAAATGAGCGAGAAGTGTACACCTGGAACGACCAGGCACGTCCTTCTGATAAAAACGTAAAATCGAAAAACCAGGTAATTGCGCGGTTTTTACAAATCTTTCCCAAAGCTACTCGCGCCACCATGCCCCATCCTTCATCCAAAAAACAAATTCCTGTACTACAAGGACTTGCCTTCAAAGAACGTAGTGCTTCTGAAACTGATAATACTACACAGGTTGCCACCCTAAGTACCACCCCAAACGCACCCCAAAGCTATTCTGTTGAAACTTGCTCTCTACAAGCATCGCACCCCAGTTACCCCCATTTTCAAGAATGCGCGAGAAATTTTTCAGTGGTAGAAGAACCAGTGTACTACGCTCCTGTAGTATTGGATGATTATCAAAAGAGTCAAACAGTAGATTCTACTGGTAATGAAACAACTGCCAAAATTGGGGTAACTGGGGTGGCAATCCTACCAGGTACGGGTTTTAGCGATTCTGTTGGGGGTGCTACTGGGGTGGTAACTGGGGTGGAAGAATTTTCACCCGCCAACAATGCAGCGTACATACGTATTGCTTTAGAAGAAAATGACTGGGAGATGGTCACAACCCTTACTGAGATATGGCAGCCCAACCAAAAGAAACAAGTATGGGCGCACCTTACGGAAGCAGAAAAGAAAGCACTTATCGCCCTAAAACGTTCTTATGATGCTCAAAATAATCAGCAGAATGAGAAAACCGGGAGTGTCAACCAAGATGAATTACAGGTTGAAAAGACCTACCAAGTAAAAGTAGTAAGAACTGGTGAATGGGTCAATGCGGAAACTCCTTGAAGTGAATATTAAACCTGAAAACATTTTTTACTCAGCCGAATTTTCAACTTCAAACGGTGAGCGCGTGACCATCTACGCTAAAGAAAATATTCGTTGCTGATTCCTTAACTGATACTCAACAAAAGTGGATCAACATCATCGAGTTACACGTACCATTTTCTAGGTACCAGGGGAGTAGCTTATTCCAGATGTCAGCAACTATAGCTATTTTTTGTAGTGATATACGTACAACGTTTGTATAGACCTCCACTGTTCTTAACAACGGTAACTGCTTGGTAAGAATGCAAAAACAAGTTCGTTATCACCGAAGGTGATAACACCTTTAACCCCTTAAAGAGTGTACGCCACGACTATTGTCGGGGAACACAGATACCTGATGTGCGTAGCTCTTTAAGGGGTACCCCCGGTAGGTTGGTGTTACCACACAAGGGAGCTAAAAAATTCTCTAGTAGATGTAGCAAAAACGCTACTACTTGGGGGGAAAGCAGCGAGCGTGTCACGAGCCGCCACGCTTTGCTTGAAAGCACTACTATGTAAGGGTTACAAAAATAAAATTGCTCTAAAAGCCAAAAATCGCCGAAAAACCTTATTTTTGTAGTATCAATTAAACTTTAAGCTGTTTGGTACAGAATTTGACAACGTAGCCACAGGGGTTTCAGGCTCCTTCATTTTGGGATAGTTCAAATGGTACAGCTTGATATATGTATTCAGTTGGTCAAAATCCCATTTTTCAGATAAAAATTGAAAAATTTTTCTGTAACTACCTTGAAGCAAGGATTTCAGCCATCGCGTGGCGGCTCGTATCAGCTTCGCCACTTTTACCCCTACTTGTATGGAGCAATTCTTTTTAACCAGAAGTAGAAACGAGGCAACGGATTACAACGGCTGAGAGCGGTAATCATAGCAAGTCTTAAGCTAAGCTAAAGTACAACTAAACCTTTAAAAACGTACAATGGCTTTCAGTCTCGCCGTCACCGATACAATCAAAACGTTCAAAGACCTCCAAATGCGCTGCAACTTGTACCAAGCGGAGGACGATAACTTTTTTACTGAATGGGAACAGGATTTACCAGAATTAAACGATACAGAACAAACAGAAATCGCACGGATAAAACAAATCTATAATTATCAAAGATTAGATGGATTTCTCCTGGAAGGAACCGTAAATTTAATTTTACTTTCCCCCTTACTAAAACTTGCTGGATTTTTTGATCCACCTTTTAAGATACGCTCACCATACGGGATTGAACTAGAAATCACCGACCCGGTAGAAACAATTCGGGGGTTTATTGATGCGTTGGTGATTCAGGAACAACTTTGGCTTCTGGTACTGGAATCCAAGCGTAATGGGATACCGTTAGGGGTAGCCTTACCACAACTGTTGGCTTATATGCTCGCCCAACCGCAGCCCCATCAGACAGCTTACGGGCTAGCTACAAATGGTGATGAGTTTATGTTTCTCAAGCTAACCACAGGAGAAAATCCCCGCTATGACAACTCCAGAACATTTACACTACTACCCCGTAGGCATGAACTAGGACAAGTATTAAGAATTTTAAAGCGGTTGGGAGAAATTATAAAATAGAATTTTTTTATCGTAGCTGCAACGCCTAATACTGTTGAACGTTCGCCGGACAGTCACCCATCTGACTCGTCTGCAAAACGGAGCGTTAATCATCCAACTCCCAGCATCAATAACTATTGGTTTATTGAGACTACACATACAGTTAAAACCATATATATAGTTAAAACCGTATATACAACTTAAATAAGTACTTAGACAAAATTAATTATCTACTGTCCGCAGCAAGGAACGAATTAATCCCAATAACTTCAAGCTCTTAGAATATTAAATGAATCTTGTACGACCACTTATTTATTTTTTTGTCGATCGCGGAGAATACCGCGATAACCCGATTTTATTGATAAGTAAACGTAATTGCTGCCATTTGCAAAACCTATTAAGAAAAGTAAACTGTTTGTAGTGACCCAGATAACGGGATAATGGTGGGTTGTCGGTGCATTACTACAAACATTGAAAATAGATGGTCACGGGCAGGCAAAAATACTGACCCAGGAAGAGATTAAGGCGTTATTCGCGGCAGAAAACTCCAACGAGCGCGACCGCGCTTTATATGCCGTAATGCTCTACACCGCCTGTAGAGTTTCGGAAGCAATTCAACTACGTAAGCGTGATGTTTTTGACAAGAAAGGCAAAGTACGCCCAGTAGTATTATTCCGTAAAGGTACCACCAAAGGAAAATTAGCTACACGTACAGTACCCGTAATAGAAGACCTACGACGTAGACTAGAAGAATACACTCCACGCGCAGATAACCCCTACCTCTTTCCTGGTTATATATACGGCAATCGCTACGACACATTCCTTCATAAAGACTCAGCCCTATGGATATTAAGAAAAGCCTGCAACCGCATCGGACTAGAAGGTGTAAGCTCCCACAGCTTTCGCCGTACCGCCCTCACCCAAATGTCCAACGCCGGTATCCCCTTACGCATCATCCAAGAAATCAGCGGTCATCGTACCTTAGACGAACTGTATAAATATTTAGAAGTGAAAGAAGAACAAGTACGTGGAGCGGTCGCATCCCTAGAACTTTTGACACCTCCAAAAGAAGAAACATTATCTAAACCGCGATATAGCGAACAGTCCAAAGATAACAGCAGCATCCCCTTTTGAAGCTGTAGTACAGGGTGTAGAAACAAATGTAGATTTTTGTTGCATAGCTTTGATTTTACATTCCAAATGAAATAATAAAAGCTGTATACCAGGCGACTAAGATACGGTTAGTTGAGGTGCGGAAGGCTGAATCGAATGCAGAAGCTTTTACAGATTGAGTTGGTGCAATTTCTGGTAAGCTTGGTCAACCTACAAGTAATGGTTTTACGGTAGAAGGGGCTGGGATTCAAATCTTTGAACGAAAACAAAAAGAGGAGAACTAAAGGTTGGTTTTTTTTAAAATTCTTTCAATGCATTTCTTCGCTTCAAAGTATCTATAGTTGCCTTTGATGTATGCTTCACTTTCTTGCTCTGCTGGAACATTACAATGAGGACATATCTTAGTACCTTCGTAAATATATTGGATACAGTTTCGGCATAAAATCAGAGTTGGCACTAGATTACCTTGTCTCTTTCTTTGCTTTGAAGTCATAGGTATCTATTTAAGTATATACAATGGCTCTTCTACTAATTTAAATTTTCCGGTTGCAAACGGATAATTTTCAGCATCCGCTATCTTAACAACTCGTTCCCGAAGACCAATTTCAGCTAGCTTCAATGACCTGTAATGACAGTAAGGATTATTGCCGCGACGCTCAAACAAAGCATCAGCGGTCCAGGTACAACCTCCTCTACACACATGAGCATAATAGCAAGAACTACAAAACCCCCAAAGGTCTTCAACTGATTTTTGTCTGTTAAACTTAAGGGCTTCGTTTGTTGACCATATATCATCAAGAGATAAGTCGCGAATATTACCTACAGCATATCTTTGCCTTGGTAAAGATGGACATCCTTTTATTGTTCCATCGGCTTCAATACCAATAGCATTTTGTCCCGCTAAACAACCAGCATAATTTCCTCCGTCAAGATTAGGACCACGCCATAAAACTTCATAAGGTCCAAAATAGCCAATATTATTTCCAGGAATTAATAATAGATCCTTTTCTTGTCCTTCTTTATAGAGTTGCGCTAGCAATGGCATCAATTCGAGTAGTTCATAGGGTTGTAGTAAAACTTCGTCATTATCGACTGCATTGCCCATAGCTACAGTCAGTTGAACTTGCCAGTACTTAACACCTACAGAAACGATTTGTTTCATTAAATCATGTAACTGGGGCATTATTTGGGAAGTTATTTGAGTATTGACGCTAGTTACTACATTACGTGACTTACAATATCGAAGAACACGCAAAGCTTCAGAAAATGACCCCGGTACTCCACGGAGCTTATCATGAAGATTTTTTTGTCCATCGATTGACACACCGATACCCTGCAAACCTACATCAATTGCTTTGCCTAATTCTTTTTCTGATAGATGAAAACCTCCGGTTTGCAAAGTGCAGTCCATACCTTTTTCTCGAATGGCAGCAATGATATCAAGCCAATCACTTCGTAAAAAAGCTTCACCTCCAATGATGGTTACTTCCCTTGTCCCAAGACGCGACAGTTGTTCTATGAGAGAAAAACATTCTTCTGTTGAAAGTTCCTGTGTTCTAGGTTGACCTGCACGTGATCCACAGTGAGCACATTTTAAATTACAGGCAAGGGTGAGTTCCCAAACAACATAGACAGGCACACAACGCTCTTGATCCTCTTCTGAAACTAGTCGGTTAGGTTTATCCATTTTCAATTGTGAAGACACTTAGCAAAAAACAATTAAGTCCTAAAAATTCCTTTAAGGTTCACCCTCAAAGTTATTTTTAACGTATCGCTTACAGTATAAATACTTTGAGATTTCAAAGTATTTAACGAGCTAAACCGCTTATATGTGGGTAATTTTGCCAAATTTTTTGTAGGCGATTATTTTGGCAAAATTATTGATTCATACCAAATCCATTAGCATCGTAACTATGTATATTCTAATTACAAAGGTGTTACGATTTTTTGTAACTTTACCGATAAAATTGCCGTAATGGCAGATTTATACTTCAATTCTCAGTCAACTTAGGAACTTGAAGGCAAGAAGTTATATGTTTTTACTAACTCCCCGCAGTCACTGCGGGAAGTTACAATCAAAAACCTTTACTTCAGAATTCTAACGACGACCGTAAGATATTGTACTCTTGGAAGGCTCATAGTTCCATTTAGAACTTTTGGCAAAGATATGGTTAATATCCGTTAGGAAGTGACTTCCTAGCAGTACTCCATGTAACTTAAAGAAATTGTTTACCACAATGGCAAGCTTTTACTTTAAGTCACACTCCAAGTCAGCATTACAGCAGTAAAAAGGCAAAGTTATGATTCAAAATTGGTAGACTTGTCGGTGAAGTCACATTTTTAATCACCTTTAAAATCATTCCAAAGCAAATGAAAAAAATGTCACAGGTATTGAATTTAAATCCCCATTTACCATTTAATTCTAATTGTTATTTCACCTTCAAGATCGTTATTGGTTAACTGCTTCAGTTGTCTCGCTAAATTAATATTGTCTATCACAACTATTCCGTCTTTGATTGCAATAATGTCTTCAACTGAAAGAGTAATGCTTTCTTGTTCAGCAATTGCATTTAGAATCTCCTGATGAGCTGTTTGCCACTCAGTAATTTCCTCACTTTCGAGATCATCCTCTTCTCCGAGTTGCTTGAGTAATCGGTTACTTACAGCGGCAAAAGCTCGCATTTCATCAATATCACTACTTGCAACTACATCTCGTAACATAACACCGTAAAGTAAACGGGGACCTATAGACATATTCCTTTAACTCCTATCTGAACCTTAAATTTGACTTTATACTATCTGTGAGCAATTCTTATCTGGAAGAACGCAATCGTCTGAGAGAATTCCAACGAGATGCAGCTTCTACAGCACGCTTAGCATTTACTCTTCCCTCACCTAGCTTACCTTCTAAGTTTGAATTATATCGATTTATATCATCTAGTCCATATTCTCTTAGTAACTGTAAGACTTGTTGAGCAGATGCGTCAGGCATAAGCGACCAAATAAGTGCAATTGTAGCTGATACATGAGGAGCAGCAAACGAGGTTCCTGCTGCATAACCATATTTACCACCTTTTTTCAAAGACCAAATATCACCGCTATCTGAGGGAAAACCATCTCCTCCAGGAGCACTCAAATCGATATTATAGCCATAATTTGAGCTTGAATTTTTACTATTATTGCTTTGAACTGCAGCTATGGAAAGACAGCCTGGATAGTCGGAAGGAAAATGTACTTGCTCTATATTTTTATTTCCTGCAGAGCAAACTACAATAGCACCAGCATTTACTAGTCTTTTAAAAGCTTCTTCCATAGCGATTAGATTCCGAGTTGTTTTGAGCTTCCAGCTACAGTTAACAATAAGGCGGGATATTTTTAATTCTCGTTGCTGAGAAGCATCATACCAACGCTTTCTACGTGCAATAGCAGCTAAAAAGTTTATTGCCTTGGCTCGTATGCTATATCCTTCTAATCCTGCAGGATGAATTGCTAGCGGAAGAATTTTGGCTTTAGGTGATATTCCTAATACTTTCCCATTTTTTAATCTTGTTTGACCTGCGATAATTCCCAAAATTCTTGTTCCATGGTTTCTCATGGAAAGTTCTTTTGCAAAATTTAACTGATCTGAAGTTGATAAAAAAACTCCTTGAAGATCCGGATGGTTTAAATCAGATAAGGCATCAACAACAGCAATTATTACGCCTTTGCCTTTTGAGAGTTTATTTGCTTCAGTCAATTCTATTAATTCATGATTCCAGAGAAAGCTAGGAATCTTTTCTGCAGCATTATTTTCTAAATCGCTAACATAATCCAAATCATCTTCATCTACGTCAATATAATCCAAAATATCTGGTTCGGCAAAGAGGACTCGGTCATCATCATTTAATTTTTCTAGTAATTCCAGTAATTTAGGCTCTTTATGACGATATAAACTTTCTCCACCATTGTAATCGTGCCAAACCAAATTCAAATCATAATCACGTGCAAAACGAGAACGTTCGACAGCACTATTAGTAGTCAAACTAACTATAATTTTTCGAGGGTCAACTGGTGAAATATCACCATATTCATTAATCAAAGATGGAGTAACTAGCTCGATTTGATTATCTGATTCAAGTTCATCTTTTAAGGCATCACCTTCGAGATCGCTTTCATTTTGAATTAGCAATAAGTTTGCATTTGAAAAATCATCTTTATCTGTTGCTATAACTCCTACTTCTTGACTAGATATTTTTCTAAAGAGTATAGATTCAAATTCATCACTTTCCAAATCTGTGCTTGATTTTACTACTAGAAACGTATCTTTAGCTATTACATAATTTCTAGGACGATATTCTAAGGGGGTTTTCGAGCCACTAGGACGATTATCAATAGGAGCTATCATTTGTCAACAACATTTATAACATCTCTTTCAGTTGTCACATAACGACAAATGTGACACGCTCTTTCGCCCGACTGTTCAAACCACCTGCAAACTTTTCTTATACCACAATCAGGGAGGGAGTTTATTTCATTCGCATCATCATCTAATAATTGAATAGCTGTATCTGAGATTTTACACCGATTATTTTGCCAATTTTGACATCCACTGTTTATGCAGGGACTGGCGAAGCGAAAACGCTTTTCGGGTTGACGATATAATTTAGCTCGCTCTACAAAACTATCTGTAATAGGTTTAGGTTGTAAAGCAAAAGCTATAGTATAGTCCTTTTTTACTTTTCCGAGTAAAAAAGCATTAGGTTTACACGGAGCACTTGGACATAACGGAAGATTCGCCTGATTTCGTATATGCTCTTCTTTTTCGGTCATGAAATTTGGTTCTTGAGATGGTCGAGTTACAATGTTGAAACCTATTTCTTACCATTAAAGCTATCTAACCAATACGGACTTACACCTTGTACCAAGAAGAAAATACTATTAAATCACTTAGTATTAGTGACCAAAGTTTAATTTAGGGATAAAAATAAAGTTAAGTTATTTAACTTTATTGTCCTGTTTTTAAGCTCATTGTGAGTTATATATATTCCGCTAGGCACATTCTTTGTCGTTAGCAATCAAATTAACACATTTTTGATTGACTAAAAGTTTTGCCATGTAGGTGTTATAAGATGTGTTAGTTAATAGCAAATTAAGTTAAATATCTACTTTGAGACCCATTAGTCTCACCCCTAATGGTGAAATACTTGGTCCTTCGAGATCATCTATTTCTGCTAACTTCAGTTGCACTAAATCTTGAATTGCTTGATCAATGCTTGCTAGTTGTTCTTCAGAAAGCTCTAAACCTCGTAAATCCACCATAAATAGTCCTGGCTGGTGTTTATCAGAATCATTCTTGGACATCTTTATTTCGTTTGCTCCTTGTAATTGTTCTAAGAAGAAATAAGTGCCATGCAATTTTGTGGAGTCTAATTTCGACTACTAGCAACTCGGCACAAATAAAG
Source organism: Richelia sp. UBA3308 (assembly GCA_002361335.1). Taxonomy (GTDB): domain Bacteria; phylum Cyanobacteriota; class Cyanobacteriia; order Cyanobacteriales; family Nostocaceae; genus Rivularia. Next base: position 3,072 of record DESS01000245.1, on the reverse strand, counting down.
TTAACTAAAAAAGCCTATCTAGCTGAAATCTGGACTTATTTAGAAAAGGAAATGTGGTTATATTTTTTTGAGCCGACTTACTTGGTTACTAAAATAGTTAGTAAACCAAAATTAATCATTTTACTTTTAGGGATTTTAGAGAATTATCAGCAAAATCACATAACCATAACTATTACTAAATCGTAATAACATATTTGTTCTTTAAAAAACAAGTAGCGCAGAATACATATGTCTTACGTTTTCGTCAGAATTAGTTAGCACTGCCCCATCTAGCTCAACTCCTTCTCGGTTAAGCCATAGCAATTCATTAAGATTAATAAGCTATGAAATAAACGAATAATAGACAACGGTGGCATATCTATTTGTATTTGTAAAATCAGTACACTAAATATTAATACATGAAATTAAACACAACCATCACCGCGCAATCTCCGCCTTAACGTGTTACAATTGGCATAAATTCAGATATAGCAACACTTTCAGCCCTCAATCTACTTAAACTTGACAAGTCATATGCGCGGTGACGGTTAGGGAATAAAAGGCTGTATTGCTTGTGATGAATACGTTTCACTGATTCAGTATTACACGGTGTGCCAGATACTATTCTTATTTTTACCTTACTTTTTGGCGTACTACAAAGTTACATCAATTAACTGGCACAGGTGTGGTTGCTATTGTAGTAAATATATGTATTCAAACTATTCACCAATGCATCAATAATTTTTGATTGGTAGATATCTTCATGCACCACAGAGAAGCTGTCATGAATGCCGCGCCTCCGATAAACTGTCGCCAATCCGTCACACGGTAATGAAAAGATACATTAACAAGAACGTATATTTATTATTATTAATATTTTTTTTAAACTCAATAGTTCTGAGTTTACTTGATTGTACCGTCTACTTCTCATTACGCTGAAAATGGAGTATGTAGCTGTGAATTATTATGAGTGAAAACATACCTAGTCTTGAAGAGCTACGAGAAAGTTTTAATAGAGTTTATAACGGTGCAGACCGATTACAACAAGAATATGACGTGATAAGAGAAGCAAGAAGGTTAAGAGTTCCAATAGACATTTATCGTCGTCTTTACTATTTTAGGAAGGAAAAATATATTCAGCCTTATCCCAAGTCAAGTAATTGGCTACAAGCTCCTAATAATTGGGCTAAATGGTTTTCAAGTATACCTAAGAGAAAGAAATTTTCTTTAATTCGTAAAGGAATTTTTTGGTTAATTAAGCAGGGTGCTATAGTTACTACTGTATTAGCTTTAAGCCAGTATTTTTTTGAAGCGCCACAGAGAAAAAAACAAGTAAAGTATCAAGCGTGGCAATCAATCAATTCTGCTAGCGGTAAACCTGGAAATGGAGGCAGAATAAATGCACTCCAGAATCTGAATAAACACGAAATAAAACTAAATGGTATATATGCTCCTAAAGCCTATCTGAAAGAAATTAATTTAACAGACGCATCTTTAGCGGATGCTAACTTCAATGGTGCCGACCTCAATGGTGCCAACCTCAGTGGTGCTGTACTTTGGAATGCCGAATTAAATGGTACTAAGCTCAATTCTGCCAATTTGAATAATGCTGACTTTGGTAATGCTAAACTCAGTGATGCTGACCTTCGTAATGCAAACCTCATTAAAGCCCGTCTAAATGATGTTATCCTCAGCCGTGCCAAACTCAGTGACGCTAAACTCAATGGCGCTGAATTAGATAATGCCAATCTCAGTGGTGTTGACCTCTTTCGTGCTGACCTCAGAGGTGCCGACCTCAGAGGTGCAAACCTCAGCGATGCTAACTTCATTGGTGTCAACTTCAGAGGTGCCGACCTCAGAGGTGCAGACCTCAGCGATGCTAACTTAGGTAGTATTAAGATAAACGATTACGTTTGGGTAAAACCCATAAACATGACCCCAGAACAAATCAGACAAGCCAAAAACTGGGAGAAAGCAAAATACACTAAAGAATTCCGCAAAAAACTAGGTTTACCACCAGAAGAATAACCGTTACTGAGCAGGAACGGTTTACAGCATCACTTCCTGAAACAACGCTCTCGGAAAGCATTCATCTATTAAATAATACAAGTGAACTTACTTTTATCTTAAAGGTGACTTCATGACAGTATTTATATTGCATTAGCCCTTTTTAACACAGTAACTCGATGATGATGCTGACTACCAAGATACTCGATTGAATCCGCACTAAAAAATGATTAAAACAGTTATAACTATTTATATAGTTAATACGGTATAAATAGTTATAACTGTTACTTGAGAAGTTTTAATACCTCCTTCGCGAGTTGTTCTATCTCGGCTATAGCTGGTTTCGCCTTTGCTCCAAGTTCGTGAACTGTTTGCCCATACACTGCTGACTGACGGTACACTTGACGCTGTTGAATTTGGGTTTTGGTAAGTGGAATTCCGAATTCGGCTAAAACATCTTGGGTTTCTTGCGTCAATGTTGTTTTAGGTTGGCACTGGTTAAGAACTAAACGTGCTTTAAGTTCTTCATTTATTGTGAGTACATTATCGATGACGTGCTTGATTCCTACCGTTGCCCATATATCCAAGGGGGAAGGAAGTATAGGTACTAAGGCTAAATCAGCAATCAAAAGCGCACTTTGAGGTATTGGGGAATCGGCTGCTGGAGGACAATCAATAATTATATAATCATAATCTTCGATAAACTTTTTTACCTCTCGATGCACTTTGGCAGTAGCATTACTTAGCCCAATTACAGCAGCAGGAAACATAGAGCCATCACTCGCTGAAGCTGCCCATCTGGTGGCAGTGCCTTGTGGGTCAGTGTCAACCACCAAGACTTTCTTTTTTTTATACGCAATTGTTCCTGCTAACTGCATACTGACCGTCGTTTTGCCTGCGCCACCCTTTTGATTGACAACAGTAATAATTTTAGCTGTCATATACTTATAACTATATTAATGGTATTAATCGTATAAACTATATAAACAGTTTATACTGTGCAAACTATATATATCGTATAACTCTTATGTCACGAAAAAATATAAAGTCAGCATTATCAAATTCAATTCATGCTGAAACTCAAGC
>DESS01000238.1:9468-23238 GCA_002361335.1 Richelia sp. UBA3308 | reverse complement strand
CAATACCCAATTACCAAAATTCTCCACCTAATTATCAACAATCAACACCCGCTTATCAATATTCAACACCTAACTACCAAAATCCAGTAACAAATTACCAACATTCAGCGCCTTCTTACCATTATCCAACATCGAATTTCTCACCCAACTTTTTTCCTTATCCAAGGGTACAAAAACCTTATTCTATTCCCCCCGTGATTATTAATAATTTCTAACCATTTAGGCACTGAGTTAGGTCGATGGGGAGTATTATCTCCCGCCGCTCCCTTGCCCGAACCCGATCATTACTATTGACTACTCACTTGCCCCAATTACTATTTTCAACGCCAACCTACTTAGTTCATCTTTCTAATTCATTGCTTCTCGCCACCGTCTCAAATAATAATAAATCTCAATCTCATGAAAAGCTTCTCAAGGATTTCAATTATTTCAAGAGCATCTTGATAAGCTTGTTGAAGAAAAAGCAAAAGAACTAGTAGAACAAGAAAGTCAAGAGTTAGTAAAAAATAAAGCCTCGGACTTGGAAGAAGAAGTTGCTCGCAAAATTGCTGGAGAAAGAGCAAAATTATTGGTAGATTTATTATCACGTCAGAGTTACCCCCAGAGCACCGATATCGCAAAAGTTGCCCAAAAGCTAAATCTAAAAACTGGGGATTTAATAAAATTGTGCGATCGCGTTTATTTAAATAAATCCAATAAATCCAAAAAAAGAGAACAGACATAGCAATCAATGGCTAACTCTAAATTCTTACCAGAATTAGTTTTGGACCGACAGGCGTAAGGCAGTTATTCGAGGTAGATCATGTGGTTTGCTTCAAAATTCGGATTCTGGTTCTACGTTTTCAAACGGCGACGAGCGAAAATATCAAGCAAAGCATCTGCGTTCAAAGAACGTCCGGTTCGCGTTCCTCCTTGTTCGTTACATTTATATAATAGCTCCATAACTCCATAGTATTTGTAGCTCCATAGCCATAATTACTTATAGCTCTATAGATACACCATAAGTAACATGTATACATTATTTATGTATATTAGAGCTATAAAGCTATATATTATGTAATGCCTAGAGCTAAAGATGTTGTTTATGTACGCGCTCGCGTACCAAAGAATATTCACCTGCGCTTTAAGATTGAAGCGCTTAAAGCAGGGAAAGACATGGACAAAATTATTAACGAACTGATTGAGAAATGGCTTGCAGAAGTTGCCCCCGACTTTGATCCGGAGGAAGATGATTGAGAACGACCTGCCAAACAAAAAAGATAAGAAACCAGAAGATGATTCTATTCGTGATTGACTTGATTGTAATTGATCATTAGTTCTGGGGAAAATGTAAATCGTTTTGTTGCAATCAACATTTCAAATTATTACACTGCGATCGCCGGGTTGGGCGATCTGTTTTTTTTATTAATAAAAGTATAGGAATTACCGCCACTGTCAACACACATCTTGAATTGCGGCGACAATTCCTCTTAAAGCTTCTTTAGCACCCAAGGCGATAATGGCATCGGTTAATTTGGGGATGTTTTCTAGCAATTCTTTACGAGTCTGGTGGGATAAGTTGTGAGAGTGTCTTAATCTTTTTCATAATGAACTTATAAAAATAACCCAAGTTACTAATTTCGTATCTTGTGCCAATAACAGTATTTTTACTTAATAAAATAAAACTTACTATCATAAATCGATACACTCTTATTATTTGAAAGTAGATTATCATTTTTTGTCATTAGTGGGATAGGTTGTTGATATACAACAGTTATATGTACTACTGACCATAGCTCAAAGAGCGACGCTGAGCCGCACTTGGTGAACGCCTATTGTGCCAATTGCGTAATTAATATTTTTAAATATACAAAATAAAAAATTAGCAGCTTAATTACAACACTTTGTAGATGAATGAAGTAGAGTACTATATTTTAAAACTCTTGTGGTACGGGCAGAGAAGGCCCGTAAAAATTTACCTCATAAAGTGTATGTCTTTGATCTTTTTCGTGTTACTCTAAGCGTTCATGAGAACCGGAGTTTACAACACCACTAGATATTAATCTGATCGGCGAATATAATATCGCTGGGGAAATGTGGAACGTTACACCACTGTTAGAAAAATTAGGCATTCGTATTCTCAGTAAAATTACAGGTGACGCTCGTTATCAAGAAGTCTGTTACGCTCACCGTGCCAAATTGAACGTAATGATTTGTTCCAAAGCCTTGATTAACATGGCGCGAAAGATGGAAGAGCGTTACGGTATTCCTTATATAGAAGAGTCATTTTACGGGATAGATGATATGAACCGGTTTTTAAGGAATGTAGCGAGCAAATTGGGAGATGCCGATTTACAGCAGCGAACTGAAAATTTGATTGCAGAAGAAACAGCCAAATTAGATGAAAAATTAGCACCCTACCGTGCCCGATTGAAAGGTAAACGAGTTGTACTTTATACCGGGGGTGTAAAAAGCTGGTCAATTATTTCCGCAGCGAAAGACTTGGGAATGGAAGTTGTAGCTACGAGTACGAAGAAGAGTACTGAAGAAGATAAAGCCAGAATCAAGAAGTTGTTAGGAAAAGATGGCATAACCATGTCGAAAGGTAATCCCCAGGAATTGATACGAGTAATTGGGGAAACCAAAGCCGATATGCTGATAGCTGGAGGGCGGAATCAATACACTGCTCTGAAAGCGAGAATACCTTTCCTCGACATCAACCAAGAGCGTCATCATGCTTATGCGGGATATGACGGCATGGTTAATATGGCGCGAGAGTTAGACGAAGCCCTTTACAGCCCAGTTTGGCAGCAAGTACGTCAACCCGCTCCTTGGGATATAGAAATTAGTTGTTAGTTGTTAGTTGTAACTCTTTACTCGTTACTCGTTACTCATTACTCGTTACTCATTACTCATTACTCATTACTCATTACTTCTAAATTCTAAATTCTAAATTCTAAATTCGGGCATTCTTACTCATGGCTATAGTAGCGACTCCAAAAAAACCAGTAATAGTAAATCCTCTCAAACAAAGTCAAACATTAGGTGCAGTTTTAGCCTTTTTAGGGTTGAAGGGTATGATACCATTGCTTCATGGCTCCCAAGGTTGTACCGCTTTCGCTAAAGTGATATTAGTACGGCATTTTCGAGAAGTGATTCCCCTTTCTACTACAGCAATGACAGAAGTCTCTACTATTTTAGGTGGAGAGGATAACGTTGAACAAGCAATTCTGACTCTAGTAGAAAAAGTTCACCCTGAAATTATAGGTCTTTGTACTACCGGTTTGACTGAAACTAGAGGGGATGATATGGAAGGTATCCTCAAAGATTTTCGTAAAAATCATCCCCAATTAAACGAACTACCAATTTTGTTAGTTTCCTCACCAGATTTTAAAGGAGCCTTACAAGATGGATATGCCGCTGCTGTGGAAAGCATGGTTAAGGAACTTCCACACAAAGGCGAAATTAGACCACAGCAAGTTAATATCTTGATCAGTTCTGCTTTAACCCCAGGGGATATACAGGAAATCAAAGAGATTGTTACAGCTTTTGGATTAGTGCCTATTGTTGTACCCGATCTTTCAGCCTCATTAGATGGTCATTTGGATGATTCTTACAGTCCAATAACCGGTGGTGGTACCACTTTGGCACAATTCCGTAAAATGGGCAGTTCATCCTTTACTATTGCCATCGGTGAGAGTATGCGGGGTGCGGCAGAGATTTTAGATAAACGTTTCACCATTCCCTACGAATTATTTAACGAACTAACTGGATTAGATGCTGTAGATAACTTTTTACAAGCATTATCAGACATTAGTGGTGTTAAAGTTCCAGAAAAATATCGCCGTCAACGCCGCCAATTACAAGACGCGATGCTCGATACTCACTTTTTCTTTGGTCGCAAACAGGTATCCTTAGCATTAGAACCAGATTTGCTTTCCATGACGGTTAATTTTCTGCAATCAATGGGAGCAGAAATTCAAGCCGCAGTCACTACCACACGTTCTCCTTTACTAGAAAAACTCGATCTTGAAAAGGTTATTATTGGCGACTTAGAAGATTTTGAGCAAGTTGCAGTAGGTTCTGACTTATTAATTGGTAATTCTCATACTGCGACAATTGCTAAAAGATTAAATATTCCTGTTTATCGCCAAGGTATTCCTATTTTTGATCGTTTAGGTATAGGTCAATTTACTAAAGTTGGCTATCGAGGAACTATGGCAATTTTGTTTGACATTGGTAACCTATTTTTAGAACAAGAAGAAGGAAGAATTTAGAATGCCCGAATTTAGAATTAAGAATGAAGAAGAAATAAAGCTGGAATTCCCATAGGGATTAAAAAATCCATTGACTTTTGAATTTTGACTTTTGCTAAGCGGTTAACCTTTAACACAATTTAAAGGAGTATGAAAATGAAAATTGCCTTTGCGACGAGGGATCAAATTCATATTAATGCTCATTTTGGATGGGCAAAAACAATTGATGTTTATGAGATATCAGACGAAGGTTATCACTTTTTAGAAACTCTTTCCTTTGGAGGAGAACTTAAAGAAGATGGTAACGAAGATAAATTATTACCTAAACTTAAAGCCTTAGAAGATTGCACAATTGTTTATATTTCAGCAATTGGAGGTAGTGCCGCCGCACGTTTAATTAAAAAGGGTGTGACTCCAGTTAAGGCGCGTTCCGAAGAAGATAAAATTAAAGATATTTTAGAACGCTTGGTGCAAACTCTCAAAGGAAGTCCTCCACCTTGGTTACGTAAAGCTTTAAAACAAACAGATCGTAACTTTGAAGATGAATTAGAAGATGAATTAGAAGAGGATGCAGCTGTATGAACAGTAATAATAATGTAAATGGTACTGCAACAAGTGATGTCTTGACTTCTCCTTTTATTAAGGCATTAGTACAACAAATTCGGGGTTTAGATACTTACGGAACTTACCGAAAATGGTCCGATGATTTAATTCTAAAACCATACGTTGTCAGTAAACAAAAGAAACGCGAGATTTCCGTTGACGGTGATGTCGATCCCATGACAATGTCCCGGATTAATGCTTTTTACCGTGCGATCGCGATTCGCATTGAACAGGAAACTGGTTTGCTATCCCAGGTTGTAACTGATTTAAATCATGAAGGTTTTGGCTGGGTATTGGTGTTTTCCGGTCGTCTTTTGTTAGTTAAAAAGACTTTGCGGGATGTTCATCGTTTTGGTTTTAACTCTTTGGATAAACTAGCAGAAGAAGGAGAAAATTTAGTACTCAAAGGTGTTGAATTAGCGAACCGTTTTCCAGAAGTAGGAAAACTGTAATTAATTCCTATCGTAATTTATGTAAAATTTATCTAGATAAACACTCAATACCTAGTAGTTAGTTGTTAGTGTTTACTAAATAGTCGAAAAACCAAAAACCTTCACATAGTAGATTTTTAGTTGAAACCCTTAAATACTAAGGAGTAATGAGTAACGAGTAACGAGTAACGAGTAACGAGTAACGAGTAATGAGTAATGAGTAACGAGTAATGAGTAACGAGTAATGAGTAATGAGTAACGAGTAAAGAGTAACAACAATCAACTAACAACTAACAACTATCACCATGAATGATAACTGAAATGGCTCAAACAGAAGAAACAACGAATATTGAAGAATTAAAAAAAAAGATAAAGCGCCTTAATAGTAAAGCTGGTCAAATGAAAATGGATTTGCATGATTTGGCAGAAGGTTTACCTACAGATTATGAAAATCTCATGGGAGTAGCAGAGGCGACTTATAAAATATATTGTGAATTAAATCAACTTAAAACAAAATTGAAAAACATGGAGCAAGAAAAATGAGGGGAAATTTGTCAGATTTTAACAAACTAGTAAATGCAGAAGACTATTTGGAATTTTTTCAAATACCATACGACCAAAAAATTGTAAATGTAAATCGTCTACACATCTTGCAAAAATTTTCTGAATATGTTAAAGAAATTAATCGGAATAATCCGGAACTTAATGAATCAGAAAGATTAAGTAAATATAGTGAAGCATTAGAGCAAGCTTATCAGGTATTTATAGAGTCAACACCCCAAGAACAAAAACTTTTCAAAGTGTTTCACCAGAAGCCAAAAAATGTAGTCAAGCTGACAGAAATTGATTCGGATTAGGAGGTAATAAAGTGGTAAACCTAACACCTACCGAGTTGGAACGCTATCGTCGCCAAATGACACTCCCTAATTTTGGCGAATTAGCACAAAAGCGTTTGAAGTCAGCTACGGTTCTGGTTACGGGTGTTGGAGGATTAGGCGGTACTGCTGCACTTTACCTCGCGGTAGCAGGTGTCGGACGTTTAATCCTTGTTAGAGGAGGTGATTTACGGCTTGATGATATGAATCGTCAAATTCTCATGACTGATGATTGGGTAGGAAAGCCGAGGGTTTTTAAAGCTAAGGAAACCCTACAAGCGATCAATCCCGATATTGAGATTGAAGCAATTCATGATTACATCAATCCGGATAATGTAGACTCATTAGTTAAATCGAGCGACATGGCTTTAGATTGCGCTCACAACTTTACAGAGCGTAACTTGTTAAATGAAGCTTGTGTTCGCTGGCGTAAGCCAATGGTAGAAGCCGCAATGGATTCAATGGAGGCTTATTTAACTACGATTATTCCTGGTGTAACTCCCTGTTTATCATGTCTATTTCCAGAGAAACCTGATTGGGATAGACGTGGATTTTCAGTTCTAGGTGTAGTTTCTGGTACTTTAGCTTGTTTAACAGCTTTGGAAGCTATCAAGTTAATCACCGGATTTAGTCAGCCTCTATTATCCCAGTTACTAACCATTAATTTTACAACAATGGACTTTGCCAAACGTCGATCAATTCGCGATCGCGAATGTCCAGTATGTGGAAACAGTGCTCCTTGGAGGTATTCCCAGTCTTCACCTCTAGAAACCACTGGTAACTATAAATCCTAGTACTTGCCAACCCAATATTTCCAGGTGAGGTAGTGGGAGTAGTGAATGGTGAGTAGTCGGGCATATAAATTTAATTATTGCCCAGCCTTCGTTGACGCAGTTGAAAAATAGCGCTTTTACCTTTGGATTTTACATAGATTGAACATAAATCCAAATTTCAGTATCGCCTTTCATAAATTTTCGATCAATCCCGGCAAAACAACCATTATCAAAGACTACGGAGGTTCCATGACAGTTAGTTTGACACAAAAAGCAGCAGAACGCCTAAGTTCATTTTTACAAGAGACTGCAACAGATAAACATCAAAAAGCTAAAGGTATCCGTGTCTCAGTTAAAGATGGTGGTTGTAACGGCTACGAATATGCAATGAACATCACAAGCAAACCGGCTTCAGATGACTTGGTGATTCAACAAGACAACATAACTATTTATGTTGATGCTAAAAGTGCGCCGTTATTGCAAGGAATGGTAATCGATTTTATAGAAGGCGTAATGGAAAGCGGTTTTAAGTTTACTAATCCCAATGCAACCAACACCTGCGGTTGTGGTAAGTCATTTCAAGCAGGTGATTGTACCCCTAACGGTGTACCTTGCAATCAATAAATTATTAGTAGTTAGTAGTTAGTGGTTAGTGGTTAGTGATTATTAGTTAGTGTTTAGTGGTTAGTGGAACAACCATCAACCATCAACCATCAACTATCAACTATCAACTATCAATTATCAACCATCGACTATCAACTAACACTTATATGTCGTTTGAGGAGAACAGAAACATGGCTAGTTATCAAGTTAGATTGATTAACAAAAAGGAAGATTTAGACTCTACAATAGAAGTTGACGAAGAAACCACAATCTTAGAAGCAGCAGAAGAAGCCGGAATTGAATTACCTTTCAGTTGCTCTTCAGGTTCTTGTTCGAGCTGTGTTGGTAAAGTTACTGAAGGTGAAATCGATCAATCCGATCAAATCTTTTTAGATGACGAGCAAATGTCAAAAGGATTTGCCTTACTTTGTGTCTCCTATCCTCGTTCCAACTGTACAATTAAAACCCATCAAGAACCTTATTTGGTATAGAGTTTTAATTTATTAATTATTACCTTTGTCTAAATTTTGAGTCATAGCTTTAATTAGCTATGATTTTTTTTGACTTATCGGTACTTAGTATGCTATAAAAATAATAAAAAAAAGGAATTGGGAATAAAAAATACTATTTACTATCAAGGTAATTTATAAAGCTAGTAACATTTCTTACTAGGGATTTCAAGCTTTTTATCAATACTTTTAGCTACCCTATGTACTGAATAACTTTTTTTTGATTTATTCATTCAAATTGGGTCGAAATCCCATTAAAATTTAACATGCAGAGCTTTTAATAATTAATATTAATAGTTTGATCATCATGGGACTTGCATTTTGATAAGCAAGCCGCTTTTTTTTAATCAACAGCAACCATTACATCTGTTTCCTTTACCACAACATAAGCTTCTTTTCCTAAAGAAAGATGCATGTGGTCTGAGGATGATTTTGTAATAACTGAAACTACCTCTACTCCAGGTGCGATTTCTAAAGTTACCTCAGTATTAACAATACCAGGTATAATTTTTTTTACAGTTCCTTTTAAATGATTGCGAGCGCTAACTTTCATATTTCTCTGTTGTCAACCGTAAATGCTCCTTGATTTTATCAAAATGACATAATTTACATGAAAACTCTCAACCTTTATTCACGATGATCAATTATTCTTCACTGAAATTCATAGATATTCATTTTTGAAATATGTCAAAATCAAACAATCAATCTAAAAATCAAGTTTCATCCCGTAATTGGTCAGATTATTACAAAGCTATTGCGAATCGTCCACCGCGAGAAACTTTACTCACTGCGTTAATAAATTTTGAAAGCGAAACTCGAAAAGCTGGGGGGAGAATAGCGATTGATTTAGGGTGTGGAGAAGGTAGAGACACAGTAGAATTGTTGCATCAAGGTTGGAAAGTTATAGCTATTGATGGTGAAAAAGAAGCTATTAGCCGATTATTAAAGCGTACTGATATCAACACCGCGCTCTTACAAACTTGTATAGCTCAGTTTGAAAATATTCAGTTGGTAGAATCGGTGGATTTAATTAATGCCAGCTTTAGTCTTCCTTTTTGTGCCCCAGAGAGTTTCTCAGATTTATGGAACAAAATCGTTTCTAGTTTACTTCCTGGCGGTCGTTTTTGCGGTCATTTGTTTGGTAATCATGATTCATGGGCGGCTGATTCTTCAATGAATCATCATACTGTGTCGGAGGTTGAAGTACTCCTTACACCTTTTGATATCGAATTATTTGATGAACAAGACTATCCTGGTAAAACTGCTTTGGGAAAAGAAAAACATTGGCATATATTTCACATCGTGGCACGTAAAAAATAATTATTTAATAAGAAAAATTGCTTTTATAACTTGATTAATTGAAAATAAATTTTCAGCAAATACCGTCTGCTTAAGCTTTTGCAAGGACGGTATTTATCTTTATTAGCAATAAGCTGATTTTATTTGTTATGGCTTTCATTTAGTAATTAAAACGGATGTTGAAGGAAGAGCCGAAGAGCCGAAGTTTTTGAAGGATGGGGTATAATGCCCAACCCAATTGAAGCACCGCTCTGTGCGGGGGAATTAAACCCATATTTAGAGGTTCAATTTTAAGTTATATTTTTGAGATTTTTTTAGATTTATTTTAGATTATCATAATTTTTTTGAATTATATTTAATAAGCTATAAATAATTAAAAACCTCAAATACTTTAGATTCTATTTATTTTTTTGTAAACAGATATTGACTACGAAGTTTTATAAATTGTTCTTGGCTAAAAGTCAAAGGAGGGATACTATGTATGTAAGCTTAATTGTTGCTAATAAATTAAGGAACTACCCAACAGTAATCATTACCTTTCTAGTCAGACAATTAAATCTTCAGACCTTATACTTTAATCTGCCGGATAATTGAAAATCTCTGAAAAGAATCAAGTAATGGTCATAAAGCGTAAATCCTCTCCAAAAGTGTGCCAAATTCTTGTGATACAAGAATGATTTAATGCCTTCTATAAAGGTTTATGAACTCGACAAATCCTTGTTGAAAAAATATAATCTCATGCTCGTTACTATAGCAGAGTACCTGCATAAGATTTAGCCAATTAACGGCTATGACTTCATTGAAATAGCAGCAATAAGCCAGTTAATTTCCTTGCTTGCTGAATAGATAAATTGGAGAGATAGTCATGATGAAAGCAAAAGATATCATGAGTTTAAACGTAGCAACTATTAATAGTTCAGCTACTGTCGCAGAAGCAGTCAGATTATTAAGACTTACACAATTACGTGCCCTAATAGTTGAACCCTCCACCTCCGAAGACACTTACGGAATTGTAACTCAAAGTGATATTACTATTAAAGTAATTGCTGTTGGCAAAGATCCTCAAAATATTTCCGTTTCGGAAATCATGAGTAAGCCTTGTATCGTAATAGATTCAGAGTTAAGTATAGAAAATGTAGCACGCTTATTTGCTCAGGCTGATATTTGGCGTGCCCCAGTTATCCAAGATGATTTAGTCGGTGTTATTTCTGTCACCGATATCCTTAATAAAGGTGATTTTGTAGCCAAGCAAAAACTCATATTCCTTAAATCAGAGTTGCAAAAAGCAATATCTAATGCTCGCTCAATTTGCGGTATGTATGGTGTTTACTCCCTAGAAGCTGCTGACGCTTGGAAATTGGTGGATAAAATTGAAGCTGAAGCAATTGCTAATGGCGCACCAAAACCAGAAAAATCTGCAAGAGAACAATTTGCTGAAGAAAGCAAAGTTGAAGATTTTGTTTTTAGTTAATAGATGTGTCGGTAATCGCTTTCTGGTTTGGTAATTAGTCATTGATTTAACTCGGCGATCTTTTGCCGAGTTTTCATTAATTAAGCTGTTAATAAACCCAGTTTTTAGAAAAGTTGCTGAGCCTGCAATTTTCGGTAAAAAGCATCTTTTATACTCGAAGGCTATATTGGGAATAATTATCGTATATTAATTTACAAATCTACTTATGAACAGGTCCATGATAATTATATTACCTAAGAAAAGTATCAGTGACTTCTTTTTTTTTATTACTTGTGTTTATTATAGGTCTAGCTGAAAATATAAATTGAACAAGGTGAGATATTGCTTTTTCCATGGCGAATATTATCTAGTACCGCTCCCCGGAAGTCTGGCATTCCGGCATTTTGGCATTCAAAAGTTTTGAAATATCAGAACTTACGCAACTGGCATATTTTTTTTGTAGGGTGCTGTGATAGTACGATTGATGGCAAACGAAAAATTCAGCAGCTTGTAAGCTGCTACGCATTTAAGTTGTATATTTAGAAATATTATTTAAAAGCTAAAATTCTTATCCCTTTAGCATGAGTGCAAGACAGCAAGACGGCCTTGCTGTTGTGCATTTTTAATGCACAACAGCTTAGTACGGCACCAATCTGAGTTTTGTGACAATTGCGTAAATGCTCAATATAAAGGTTTGAACCGATATCAACTACTCCATATTCTAGATAGCAAATAAATATGGCAGCAAATATATACAGCGTATTTCATCGGCGTTCGGTACGTCATAAACGGCCAGGATACCCGTACCACAAGAGTTTAATAATTAATGGTTTGCAAACTGCTGTATTTGCTTTGATCTTTATAAAATTGGTTTGTCAGCTACCAAACGGTATTGTAATCTTCTTTTTCCTAAGGGTTTAAAAATTGTTTATCTATGACACTAACTTCTTTCTACTTTTTAAGTTCTGAACAAAAAAAACGAATAATTCTTGTATTATAAAATATGTAGAAAAATTAATTGTGCTTTATGTGCAGGTAAGGATTTAGTTAAGGAAGGTAACAAATCGCAATAAAAAGGTTATCTATCCGTTAAATTATTGTTTGCTTAAATATCATATACTAACTTTTTTGATTGTATATGATTATAATAGTTGTGACAGTATTCGATTTGATTTACAGGAAATATTCTCTAGCTAAATATATATTTAGCTGTTTTTTTTGTTTTCGATTATTGTTTTATAACAGTATTTTACGCAAACAGAAAATATAGAATATTTAGCTACAAATCAATCAAGGGTTTATGGTATTGTGATTGGAGTTTGAAAGAACAACTAGACAGAAAAACACATGAACAATAAGTATTTCTTTCAGAATGATGATTTGGGACATTTCCAACCTTCATCGGCAGATATTATGTTGCGCCAGCAGTTAGAAAAGTCTCTAAGTAAATTTTTTTATGAGAACTGCGATCGCAAAATTAGAGATTTACTATCTGTGTGTCGCTGGTATGTAACTA
The DNA here is from genome assembly GCA_002361335.1 of Richelia sp. UBA3308. Classification (GTDB taxonomy): domain Bacteria; phylum Cyanobacteriota; class Cyanobacteriia; order Cyanobacteriales; family Nostocaceae; genus Rivularia. Next base: position 10,944 of record DESS01000238.1, on the reverse strand, counting down.
CTCATACTTCTGCGATGACTTTGGTAATTGAATGTCCGGATCAAGTAACCAACTGGCGGATTTTACAAAAAATGGTATCAATGGCATCATTACTAAATACTATTGCTAGTAGTGCCAAAATTCGCGTTTGTCCCCCTAGTACTCAAGGAATGCCTTTTGAGATGAGGGTGGATGAATTGTCTGTTTATCAAGAAGAATCAGCTTAAAACCGCTGGCAAACTCTCAGTAGTTGTGTCCAATGATTGTTTTAACTTGTTCAAATACGAAGTCAGCAGAATGCTTCACAGGATGGCTTAACTCCCAACCAAAATCAAGATTTGCTGCTTCAATTAAATAAACCGTCACCTGAAGGGGAAAATCATCTTTAAAGATTTTTTTTCCAGCAGCGATCGCATTATCCCAGCGAAAATCATGTAAATTATAACTGGCTACGGGTAAAGCTTCTAATTCTTTCCCCGGAAGTTTAAATACAGCACCTGGTTCGGAATTAGTCGAACTCGCATCAATAATTATTAGGTGCTTACTACCTCTTGCTTTAAACATTACTTCCATCCCTGCTGTTCCGCAGTCGTAAACTTTCACATCGGGATGAGGATATGCTGCAAGATAACGTTGTAGGCGTTGGGCTATAATCACGCCTACAGCATCATCATTACGGTTGAGGTTTCCACAACCAATTATGGTGAGATTTTTTTGTTGATTCGTCATCTATAATCATTGTTCTAATTGCGATGGCGTTTATCGGAAAATAGTTTGGTTAAGAATAAATCAATTGAAGATGAAGAAGACAGCTTGATAGTCACAGATTTACAGCAATTTTAATAAGATCGCCGGTAGATTCCCTCGGGCAGGGATGCTTTTACCACAAATTTGTTATAATATAGTACTTTACTTCATTTAACTTAAAATTGCTGTATCAGTTGAGGTTCCGAAAAAATTTGAGATTTTGGATTAAGAATGGTATGCGGAGTAACTACTTTCAACGAGGTCAAAAATCCTAACGTACTGCACTTCAGGCATACTTAGTCAACGAAGAGGGTAAATCCCAGCATCCTGGCATTGATTGACTGATTAAACAAAAATTAAGGTCGAATTTTGCTGATTAAAAATTCTTCGATTTCTAGTAGTGGTTTGTTTTCCTATTCTACATATTTTCGGGCAATATTTTTCTATTTTGAAAGATTTTTTTTCATTAAGCTTTTGCTTAACATCTATAAATTTATTTTGATGTATGGAGATTTACAAATATAAATATTTCTAGTTGACTTTTGAATTGCTTTTACCTTGAGACTTCCCCGTTCTCCCCAGGGGTTCCCCTAGTGGTTCACCACACCAAAATTGCCGGGTGGGGTAAGCAGGAGGAGAATTAACCCCGCGCATTGTAATCTTTGTGGAGTACTAGTACCGCTACCCTTCGGGAACCCCTACGGGGAACGCGGAAGTAAGAAGTAAGAAGTAAGAAGTAAGAAGTTTGAT
>DESS01000238.1:8704-9437 GCA_002361335.1 Richelia sp. UBA3308 | reverse complement strand
ATTTACGCCGTGTTGTACTAGGGTAGGGGCTATATACGGTTGACTGACATAGAAAGTAAATTTTTAATAGAGAACGGGCAAGGATACTCATACCAGAAGAATTTACATGAATGCACCGCAAAAATCTTTAGGGATGCTCGCAAAAATCTATTTAAACTTATATAAGTAGAAAAACCCGGTTTTGCTCGAAAACCGGGTTTATACTCTTTCTAATTTAAAACTATTGTATCTAATCCGATAACTTAACATTATGTTCTTGAGCAATTTGAGAAAGTTTCTCAAACTGCTGTTGAGATGCCTTGGTTAATAACTCTTGGGCTTGTTTTTCGTCGTTTTCCTCACTAGGAAACAAATGCTTAACGTAAAGCGAAATAAAATCAACCATCCCCGGTAAGCCAGACAAAGAATGCTTATCAGCTTTCTTTCCAGCAAATGCTGCTACTAATCCAGTTCTAATATCCTTTCTTGTGGTATCCATAAATTGACCGACAATTTCTGGAATATAGTCTGCTGTAGATAAATCTTCTAACTTAGTTTCATCGGGAGTAAATTCATACCCCGCTTCCCTTGCATGTTGAGTAACACACCATTGTGTAAACTCTTGAAGTGCTTCAGAAGGAAGATGGGGAAAATGTTCGTGTAATCCTTTATTAGACATAATTAATTATAAGTAAGAAGTAAGAAGTAAGAAGTAAGAAGTAAGAAGTAATGAGTCTTCATGGTTATGTTGGTA
>DESS01000238.1:0-8689 GCA_002361335.1 Richelia sp. UBA3308 | reverse complement strand
GGTAATAACCGCCATCTTTTCAATCGGGTTATATAGTAAGTAATTAGCCGGACAATTATACGCCATCGCAATTCCAGCCAACTTCTAACTTCCTTCTTTCTTGGTTTTAACTGAGCTTTCCCATGGCTTTTAAGCAGTACGAAAACGCGCTAACTCTTCACCCGTCTTCGCGTCATGGGCATGGACGGTACATACTAAACAGGAATCAAATGAACGGGCAACATGTCCCACCTCCACGGGATCGGTTTGATCAAAAATGGGAGTCCCAATTAAAGCTTCCTCAATGGGGCCGCGTTTTCCTTCACCGTCACGAGGTCCAATATTCCAAGTAGAAGGAGCCATAATTTGGTAATTTTTGATCTTGCCTTCTTCAATATCTATCCAATGACACAAAGCTCCCCGAGAAGCTTCGGTAGCACCCCAACCTCGTCCATCTTGTTCCTTGGGTTTGATATACCAAGGGTCATTCAACCGGAATTCTCTCAAACAACGTTCAGTTTGACGATAAAGTTTAACTAATTCGTGGACTCTTGCTAATTGACGTATGTGAATACTAGCACCACCCATTTGTTTAAAAGCATCGAGGATAAATCCATCATAGTGTTGCCAGGTTTCGCCGTGAGTACCGCCAGCTACCAATTGACGTGCTAAGGGGCCAGCTTCTAAACGTCCGTGTTCGATGTGAGTGACCGCAGTTCCCCAGGAATAGGCATTATCAAAATCTTTAACGTTATTTTGAGTCGGTCGAGTATTGCGATCGTAAGGATGAACGTCTCCTGTACCTTCGTTATACCAAGAATGGGTAGTATTTTCGCGGACGAAACCGTGATTCATGGGAACGTGAGTATCAGTGAAGCTGTCATATACTCCACTTTTCATAATTACAGCAGCATTTCGTCCTTCAACAGTAGGATGTTGATATTTTACTTCGTGGGGTAAATATCCCCAGCTAACATATTTACCTAAACCCGCACCATATTTATGTAAACCGATATCTAAACCCATGCGCCAGTAAAAACCCAAGTCAGAGTTAGCATGATTGGGATTTTCATCCAGCCAGATCATAAAATCTTCATAGGTTTGGATTTCTTCATAACGTTCTAAAGAACAACCCAGCCAAACAGGTTCCAGCCAATTAGTACGGAAATATTCCAGAATTGACCAAGCTCTTGTAACGTCAGTCAAGGTGGGAGCGCACATGACTCCACCAGGAACCATATAACTGCTGTGGTTGTTGGTGATATGATAAAAAACGTTCGTAAATTACTTTTTGTATGATTTAGAAAGATATCTACGAACAATTAATTTTGATCATTTGAGCTACTAAATAAGAGAATATTTAGGGAATGAGCGGGAAATTTCATCACCAGGATAATCACGATACTCTCCCACAGAGCAGTTATAGTAATCGAGCATCTACAGAAACCGACTTGTTTTCCGATATATTTACGGATTTTGAACCGCAAAACACTACAGACGGTAGTTACAGGGGAACGATGGCAAAAATTAAAGCGACGGAATTACACTATCAAGAGGTTTTTGAACAAAAGTTAGCCGAAGCGAATAATAATTTAAAAAGGGATAGAGTTAAAGTTAGGATTAAACAAACGGGAAATTCTCTACAGTTACGAGCAACCCTACCTTTGAAACCCGGCGATCGCGATTATTCGGGGAAGAGTAAAAAGCAGTATGATTTATCTTTGGGTATACCAGCGAATTTAGAAGGACTCAAAACCGCGATTGAAGAAAGTTACGAGTTGGGTAAATTAATCGCTCGTCATACTTTTGAATGGAATGATAAATATTTAGGTATAAAATTTCGAGAAAAAAATCGAGAGAAACAACCTCCTAAAACTATTGGAGAATTATTAGATAAATTTGAGGAAAATTATTATCAAACTCGTAAAAAGACAATAACTAGTCAAAATACCTTTGCTAATTACGTATCGGTGATTAAAAGAAATTTTTCATTAACTACTTTAGCAAGCAAGAATAATTTTGAATCTGTAATTAACTCAACTAGAGGAAATAAAAAAAATGAACTAATTGCAATATCCTCAGTTTTGATCAAAACCTTTGAGCTAGGATTCATTCTCGATGTCAAACGAGATAAAGTGACTCCCAAATTCCGAGAAATTCCCAACGACGAAAAAATTATTGAATCCTTTCAACTATTTGAAAAATTTGCCCTCAATCGCAAAAATACAAATCACAGTGATGCCACTGACACCTGGGAAATGTGGCGCTGGGTATATGGAATGCTCGCAACCTTTGGATTACGTCCGAGAGAATTATTTGTCAAACCAGATATTAATTGGTGGATATCCCAGCAAAATAGCGATCGCACTTGGAAAGTTGATCAAGATACCAAAACCGGATATCGAGAAGTCATACCCTTCGTTCCCGAATGGATCGAATTATTCGATTTAACAAATTCGCGATCGCTCTTCATATTAGAAAAGAAAATTTCTCAAATAAAATCTGTACAACATATAAACTGGATGCGGAGAGATATATCCAGATGGTTTAAAAAAATCGGCATTGAATTTCAACCCTACGATTTACGTCACGCTTGCGCGATTCGCTCCCACCTCCAAGGAATACCCATCAAAGCCGCAGCAGATAACTTAGGACATACAGTTGACGAACATACCAAAACTTATCAAAGGTGGTTCGGAATCGAGAATCGGAAAAAAGCCTTTGGTGAAGTAATTGGTCAAAAGTCTTTGATTGAATTGCAGAAAAATGAAATTTTGGCGTTAAGGATGGAGAATGAGAAATTGCGGTTGGAGGTTGAGAAGTTAAAATTAAAACAAGTTGATGATGGAAAAATTATTTGAGTTATTTGGTAACGATTAAAACCAAACTCAACTAATTTCAGTATTTATATTTAGTAAATTGCCGGAAAAATACTTTTGACTAAAGATAGTAAATATACATTTTATCGGGATTTATGTCTAAGTAAATAAAACTATTGCCATAAGAAATTATAAACTATTTACTGTTTTGATTTATAAATTAATTTTTAAGCTTGAAGTTTCGGGGAATGCTTGAAAGATTATAAAAAGGTCGTAATTATTTAATTTATGAGTAAAATCCAAAACCTGAAAAATCAAAATTATGTATTTATATATAGAGGATTCCCAGGATTTGATTTTTTACTAAGAAAACAAATATACATTGCTTAATCATTTATAAGTAGATAATCAAAAATATTGCGATCGTCGCAGCAAAGCTGAACGCTTAGCGCATGCGTGAGCGGCTTATCGCACAATTTTATTAAATTAAATTTTTATTTTATTAAATCAATTTAATTTTAAAAACCTATTAGCATTTTTTGGTAAAGTTGAAACTGTATTAAGCAGCATTTACGATTAAGGAATGCTCTCCAATTAATTTCATGTTGGATTTTTTATTTGATTTCTTATTTGATTTTTTATTTGGGTTGGTAAGCTGAACGTTAACTTGGGAAAAAGTTTCAATCCAAACCACAGCACCACAATCCAAGGGTTTTTCTGGTCTATAAACGACTTCGCAAGGACCGTTAACCTTCACCGAATAACCGTAAACATTGCTATCGTACCGTTTGACAGTAAGTACCGGAACTAAATCTTCTTGATTTTGATTTTTATTTTCTAGAATTTTGTGTTTATTTACGTGAATTTTAGTTTTCGCCGGAATTCGTCTGCACCATTTAGCTTTTGGGCCCCGACCACCCCTACTGATAATCGGTATCCTGTTAAATAAAGGAATTATCCAATTTCTTCCTGCTTTATAAGCTCCCTTAACTCTACCTTGGGATATTAGATAGCGCATTCTAGAAGTTGAGATATCCAAAATTTCTGCTGCTTCGGTAGTGCCTACATACATCATAAAAAAAACTATTGCGATATCATGTTGGTTTATTCGATTGTCTCATTTTATTGTTCGATGCTGGAAAAATATTTTTGTCGATATAGGCGGTAGAGGAATTAGTTACTATTTATACTTATATCTATCAATTAAGATTAAAACCTTTAGGTTCTGAAAGCCGACCGACTTCAGAAAAACGCGAATACTTAACTATATCAGTAGGGGGAAAATCTGCCGACACTGCAAGTAACCCAATTTTTATATCCTTGAAAAAAATCACCCCACCAATACGTCCGTCAACTTGGAAAGGTCCGTGAAAGAACTTATATTTTGGAATTTGAATCAATAAAAAGTTAGTAATCTTTATTTTATTGCCAAACATTTGCTGGCAAGTTTTAGAGATAACGTTATTTAAGTATTTATTAGTTGCAGGCTCACCCAAGTCAGTGAATTCGGCATGATCTGCAAAATGATCCATGTAAAATGACCAGATTTTTGAAAGGTCTTTTTCGTTGGTAAGTATTTCCTTAAGTTCTAGTAATCGCTGAATTTCCATGGCTTGAATCAAATTGAGCAAGTAGATAACACCATTAGAAATTTACCACGATCAATCTATTGGATGTTCAAAAGCTTAAATTAAGAGCAATAGGGAAAAATTAGGTAATGATTTATAAAATCAAATGACTTTAAATTAAAAGAAAAAAATTAATTTTAATTAATTGCAACCCCCTGATTTAATGAAAAACCAGGGAATAATCATTTTTTTTGTTCACAAACCCCAAATATATAAACAATCTGAGGAATTATTTCCATATAACTGCTGTGGGGCCATTGTCCGCCAAATAAAGCGTAAATTTCCACGGGTTTACTAGAAATCGTCACCCCAATTTCATAAGATTTACCCGTGAAAGGTGCAAAACGGCGACAAGCTTCTTGATAGAAATGACTGTATTGATACTTTTTATTAGTTAGATCGATCGCAAACAGTCCATAGAAATAGCGAGGAATACTTTGAATAGTTTCTACAATTTGACCGATATTTCTCGCCAAAATAGCATTGCGGGGAACTTCAGTTTTCCAAGCAGTATCCAAAGCCCAAGCTGCACTAGTTAAATGGGAAGCTCCACAAATTCCACAAACGCGAGGTGTTACAATTAATCCTGCTTGCGGGTCTTTACCTTTGAGGATAACTTCAAAACCGCGAAATAATTCCGCATGAGTCCAAGCGTTGACCACTTCTCCTTCATCGATATCAACTCTTACATCTAAATCCCCCTCAACTCTACCGAGAGGCGAAATGTCTAATGTTTGTATTCCCATAGTTGTTAGTTATTAGTTATTTGTAGTTAGGAGGAACGGAGATTGATCATTATCTTTCTCCAATGCCCAATTCCCCATGCCCCATGCCCAAATTAAACAGTAAAAAAGTCCTCTTCTGCCCAAGCTGGCATTGAGTCTTTGGCTGCCATTGTTAAGACGGCGTAGTTTTTTGTATTGACTCCTGTGGGTAGTTCTTTGGGCACACCCATAACAGTTTGAGTCTTGAATACGCTTCCTGGTTTGAGATCGTAGAAGGGAAATTCTGGTTCAGTACAGCCTAAACAAGGTACTCCAGCGCGGGTTTTTGATGAGACACGATTCCACAAGATGCGATTGCAGGAAGAATGAGTCATTGGACCCCTACAACCGATATCATAAAATAAACATCCTTTACGCTGACCAAATTCTGTAGTAGATGCTTTGTAAGCAAAATGGATATTTCTGGTGCAGCCTGTCTGAGTAAAAGTATTAAAGAAAGTTTGGGGACGATGCAACTCATCAAGAACAATATCACCAATTCTACCAGTTGCGATCGCGACTAAAATTTGAGTAATCCAGTCCGGATGGGCCGGGCAGCCAGGTATATTTATAACGGGTAAACCAGACTTGGAACGAAAGTCCTTACCTAAAAATCCGCCTTGTTTTCGTCTAAGAAATTGTAATCCCATTGATTCGGTGGGATTTGGAGCCATGGCTGGGATTCCTCCCCAACAAGCACAATCTCCCACCGCCACAACGAAATTAGCAACTTGACAAAGGTCGCTTAACCAATCTTTCATAGGGCGATCGGCGAAACGATTCCATTCGCCGGTACCATTAGGAGCATTGATTACAGTGCCTTCAAAAACTAGAATGTCCAGGGGTTTTTTACCTAAAAGACATTCCCACAACATTGTCTGTAAATCTATACCCAACTCCATTCCTAAAGATGGATGCCATAGTATGTTAACGCCAAAATCAGTAACTAAATCAACCGCTGTTGGTTCTTCAGCGTTGAGAAATGACATGGTGTTGCCCGAGCAGGCTCCACCTTGTAACCATAATAAGTTAGCCATCTATACAGTTATCAATGAACAGTTATCAATTATCACTCATTAAGAATTAGCATTAGGGATTTAATACGCAGACCTTCAATAATTTTCTCTATCTTTTCTTAATATCAATCAGTTTTTTATTTAGTTGTTCATTGTTTACATATTTTTTTGTTATCTATTAGAAAAAAATGCTATTAGCTTTGATATAAAAGTCAACTTTAACACAAAATATATCAAATTAATAAGAAATAATATATAAGTGTTTTTTGATATTTTTACGTAAATTATTCATTGAGATAGAAAGAGATTTCTATGAATTTACTATATTTTGCTTAAAAACTGCTAAATAACTACTACATATAATATAATCATAATACATGAAACAGCTAATAAAAATATAAATAAATGTCATATAAATGACAGTGAATTACTTTTTTTTATAAAAAAATATTGTAATTTTGTTGTAAAAAAAACTTTAAATATATTCTTGTTTCTATGACTTGCTTAGGAATATAATATGAGAAATAGAGTAGTATATGTTTGAATAATTTTTAATTATTCGCAGTACGATAGAAATAATAATTGCATTACAGAGGTTTATCTACCACATAAGCTTACAGACAGTTATGCTTGTTGTGTTTCTTGTATTTAAAGCTTGAAGTCAAACTCATAAAACTATACAGTGAGTAAGCATCTCTTTGCGGTCTATTTTGCCAATATAGATGGAAATGAACAATAGCGTCACAGACTCAACCCTAAAAGCAGCAATGGAAACAATTGCTGAAACGAGCGCTACAGCACAAGAAAAAATAGAGATGCTGATTGAAATAGCACAAGGTTTTGTAAAAAAGCCTAAAACTGCTGATGATTTATATAATGCGCTGAAGCTATACGATAAAGCACAAGAGTTATGCGGTGAGGATTTCCCCTTGTATAGAGCCATCGCCCAAGTCGGTAGTGGTGTAGCATTACAGGCTATTCCAGAAGAAAATGTAGAGTTACTTTTACAAGCAAAAACCGCATACCAACAGGCTCTACCGATACTAAAAGAATTAGCCTCATCAGAAGAAATCGCAGAAGCGCAGATGAATCTAGGTATAGTCTTGCAATCACTAGGTTCATCTAATGGGGGAAACATCACTGATAGCATTCAAGCTTATCAAGAAGCTTTACAAGTTTTTACCTGGGATAAGTATCCGCAAGAGTATGCTATTTTACACAACAATATTGCGATCGCTTATCTTTCTATGTCTGGAGGTTCGCAACAGCAATATTTATTTGAAGGCTTAGCGGTGCAGTCATTTCAAGTAGCCTTAAAGCGAATTAACCTCATGGAACATCCGAGGGAGTATGCAATGTTGCAAAATAACTTAGGTAACGCATTGCAATATTTACCTTCATCTCATGCCTTTGAGAACAATTCCCGGGCTGTTAGAGCTTATGACGAAGCATTGAAAGTGCGTAATCCTAGAGACACACCCATCGAATACGCTAACACGATTGCGAATAAAGCCAACGCCTTAATTAACTTACCAGATAAACTTTCCAGGCCAGAAGTTGGGAATCCGCAAAATCTCTTAAAAGCACGTACTTATTATCAAGAAGCCTTGGAAATATTTACTCAACAAGGACAAATTGAACAAGCACAAGCTGTATCTCAAGTATTAGAAGAATTGGTAATTAAACAATGACAGATATTTTAACGAATTATGACTTAAGTGGAATGGTGACTAGTTTAATGGCTGGTGACTTAAATTTGCTGACAGGTTTTATATGGTTTATTGTGGCAAGCATTGTATCAATGATTGCTGGTGCTATTGGTGGAATGCTTTTAGCAGGAGAAGAATTGGGATATAATTTTGCTGCTATTTTAGGTGGATTATTTGGTCCTGCTGGTGTAATTCCCGGCGTAATTTTAGGGTTAATAGTATTAAATTTATTGAGTAATTAAATTGAGTAATTAGTAGGAGAAATCATGTTAGAAATAGGCTGGTTTTCCGCAAAATTATTTTTCAAAGGAAACTTAATGCGGGACAATATGTATTATGTAAAACAAACTTCAATTGGGATTTTTACTGCTTTTTTTATATTATGCTTTCTTGCACAAACAACACTGCCTTTTTGGGTTCCAGTAGTATTATCTAGTTTCATTGGTGGTATAATAATGCCATTTTTACTCAAAGATATAAAAATGAAGTAAGTTAGTAATTAGTGGTTAGTAATTAGTGATTAGTGATTAGTGATTAGTGGTTAATTGTGAATTATTAGTAAGATTAATCATATATTTTATTTATTAAAGACAAGAGCAGGTTTTACTAACAAATTTACAAGCAAAAAAGCAAAAATATTGTTTGATAAACCTGGTATTATATCCTTTTGTTGATAATCGTACAAAATATAAACATTAATAACTAATAACTAATAATTAACAACTAACAACTAATAACTAATAATTAACAACTAATAAGTAATAACTAATAACT
>DESS01000167.1 GCA_002361335.1 Richelia sp. UBA3308 | reverse complement strand
GGGCATAGGGCATTGGGCATAGGGCATAGGGAATAGAGAATGGGTAATCATAAAAAATATAAATATTTAGGTCAAAAGTGGAAAAATATTAATAGTTACAAGCTGATTGTTATCGCAATTTTATTTAGTAGCTTAATTTTTATTTTTTTATCAAATTTAGCTTTCGGTTCAGTTAATATTCCGATTCAACAAGTTGTTACTATCCTCTTTGGGGGAGAAGCTCAAAAAACTACTTGGACTACTATTATTCTCAAATTTCGCTTACCTAAAGCTTTAACCGCTACTTTCGCTGGTGCTGCTTTGAGTGTAAGTGGATTACAAACCCAAACACTTTTTAAAAATCCACTAGCAGGACCATTTGTATTAGGAATTAGTTCCGGTGCTTCTTTGGGAGTTGCGCTTGTAGTACTTGCAGCCAATACTACAGGTATGAGTACATTATTAAGAAATTTAGGAATAATTGGGGATTTAGGTTTAGTTATAGCAGCGAGTTTGGGTGCAGCATTTGTATTAGCAATGGTGTTATTAATATCTCATCGCGTACGAGATTCCATGACGCTATTAATTTTAGGATTATTATTTGGTTATGCAACTAATGCCATCGTAAGTATTTTGCTACATTTTAGTGAAAATAATCAAATTCAATCATATTTACAATGGACATTCGGGAGTTTCGGTGGTGTCACTTGGCAACAAATGATAATTTTAGCACCTGTAATATTGCTAGGATTAATCATGGCTTTACTGTTATCAAAACCCCTCAACGTAATTCTTTTGGGTGAATCTCAAGCTCAAACTTTGGGTTTAGCAGTGCAACAAACGAGATTTTGGATTATCACCAGTGCTTCATTATTAGCTGGTGCGATTACCGCTTTTTGCGGTCCCATTGGATTTTTGGGTGTTGTGGTTCCCCATCTGTGTCGTAATTTGTTTAAAACTGTAGACCATAAAATATTGATACCTGTTGTCGCTGTCATGGGTGCAATTTTGGCTTTGGTTGCAGATTTAGTATCCCAGCTACCGGGAAGCGAGACTGTTTTACCTTTAAACTCCGTTACTGCTTTGATTGGGACTCCAGTTGTGATGTGGGTGATTTTGCATCGTCGTTCCCGTTTTTTTTGAATGACGAAAAAAAAAAGACTTATTTAACTTTAAATTAGTTGTAGTTATTCTCAAAAACCAAAAAATATTCCTTGAAAACAATTATGATTATTTTTGTATATTGATAATCGTTTTGATTCGTCATGTCCTCAGAAAATCCCACTGACAACACCGCATCTGCTGTTAAAACCTTAATTCAACGTCCCCGTCGGCTGCGTCGTACGACCGCACTACGTAGCATGGTACGAGAAAATCAACTAACTGTAGACGACTTGATATTCCCAATGTTCGTCACGGAAGGGGAAAATCAAAAAGTAGAAATCTCCTCCATGCCGGGATCTTATCGTTATACTTTGGACTTGTTGCTCGAAGAAATAAAGCAAGTTAGTGAATTAGGAATTAATGCGATCGCACTTTTTCCCCTGATTCCAGAAGCCAAAAAGGATGATATCGGTAAGGAAAGTTACAACCCTGATGGTTTGGTACAAAGAACCGTCAAAGCGATTAAACAAGCTGTACCGGACATAGTTGTGATTACCGATGTTGCTCTCGATCCCTTCAGTATTCACGGTCACGACGGTATTGTCGATGACAACGGAGTCATTTTAAACGACCCTACCGTAGAAGTATTGGCGAAAATGGCAGTTTCCCAAGCAGAAGCAGGTACGGATATAGTCGCACCTTCCGACATGATGGATGGTAGAGTCGGTGCAATTCGTCAAGCTTTAGATGCAGCAGGATATTTTCATGTGGGTATTTTGGCATACTCTGCTAAATATGCTTCTAGTTATTATGGACCATTCCGCGATGCCTTGGATTCAGGGCCGAAATTTGGGGATAAGAAGACTTATCAAATGGATGTAGCTAATGCTAGAGAGGCTTTAAAAGAAGTAGAGTTAGATATTGCCGAAGGTGCGGATATGGTGATGGTGAAACCTGCTTTGGCATACATGGATATTATTTATCAGATTAAATCAGCAACAAACTTACCCGTAGCAGCATATAACGTCAGTGGAGAATATGCCATGATCAAAGCAGCCGCACAGAACGGTTGGATTGATGAGAAAAAGGTGATTTTAGAAACTTTGACTAGCATGAAGCGGGCTGGTGCCGATTTGATTTTGACTTATTTCGCCAAGGAAGTTGCTTTGATGTTGCTTTAGTTAGTACGGGTGTCTTGGGGATTCCAAGACACAAACCGATTATTTGATCTAAAGGTAGTCGTGGGATTGGTTTTGGTTGAATTCAATTTTTTGGAAAAGTAACATTCTTTAAGACCTTTGTTTTTCAATAGCTTTTCTCACAACTTCAACTTCTAAATCAAGTGCTTGAGCAATTTGTTCGACACTTAATCCCATATTTAACATCCGGGGGATTGCTTCAAGTTTTGTTGCTATTTTTGTTCTTTGTTCAACCTCTTGCTCAACTTCCTGATAAAATCTAGTTTGTCGCCACTCGGTTAACCCAAACATTGCTTCTAA
>DESS01000239.1 GCA_002361335.1 Richelia sp. UBA3308 | reverse complement strand
CGTAAAGACGAAGCCAAAAAGAAACAAGAGAAAGCAGCGAAAAAAGGAAAAGATTTCAATCCTTTTCTTCCCTATGAAGAAGATTTATTTGTAGCGGATATTTCCCAGACACATTTATGTTTATTGAATAAATTTAATGTTGTTGAAAATCACCTGTTAATTGTGACTCGGGAATTTGAAGAACAGGAAAGCTTACTTAATTATCAAGATTTTCAAGCAATGTGGGCATGTTTGGCTGAAATTGACGGTTTAGCATTTTATAACGGCGGTAAAATCGCTGGTGCTTCTCAACGACATAAACACTTACAAATAGTTCCCACACCACTGGCACCTACTCAACAAGAATCGATCCCAATAGCACCTTTATTTGCATCTGCTGTATTTGAAGGCGATGTGGGAAGAATACCAAATTTACCTTTTGTCCATGGTTTTTGTCACTTTGATGTTGATTTAATTAATTCTCCCAATTCTGCTGCTCAAATTACTCTTGATTTCTACCATAAATTACTCAAAACGGTTAATTTACTAACTGAAGATAGACAAAATAATTCTTCTATAGCTTATAACCTTTTAGCAACAAGAGAATGGATGTTTATTCTACCACGTTCCCAAGAAGATTTTGATTCAATTTCTGTTAATTCCTTGGGGTTTGCCGGTGCCTTATTAGTAAGAAATCAACAGCAAATGCAAATGCTAAAGGATTGTCAGCCCATGAGTATTCTTGAGCAGGTTGGTGTTAGTGTAAAAAATCAAAAATAATAATTGATAATTGAATGATTCTGTTGATTTTATCTAATCAACAGATTGAAGAGATTGGGCTAGTATATTGAGGCAAGAATTACAGCAGATTTTATGTTAAATAAGTAGATTTAGACGGGCTGAGATGCCCGTACCACAAGAGTTTTAAAAATTAGTAGTGAACAAAGCTGCAATTTGCAAAGTGCTGTAATTAGTGATTTAAAATCAATTTAATTTTAAACTACATATAATGCTAATCTAATCTTACGAGCGCTAAGTAATTGATATCAATGGTTCAAACATCAGAAAATTCTCCAATATCCGACTCATCCAAAGAAAAACGGGCACCATATAGTATAGACTATAAAATTAAACTGCTATCGCAACTGCTATCACGCAGGTTTAACGAATATCTCGAACCTTTGAAATTAACTCCCTTTCACTGGATAGTGTTGTGTTGTTTGTGGGAAGAAGATGGTTTACCGACTTCTAGTATTGGTGAGAAACTTAAACAAGTTGGTGGTACTTTAACTGGCGTTATCGATAGAATGGAAGAAAGAGGATTAGTTCGTCGCGAACGGAATTTGCAGGATAGAAGGGTTTGGCGGATATGGTTAACTGATGCCGGTAGAGAACTAGAAGCCATTTTACCACCGATTGTTGAAGAGATTCGCCAACAAGCAATGCAAGATTTTTCCGATCGCGATCGCCAAGTTTTTTCGGAGTTATTAAATCGAGCTGTTGCGAATTTATCTTAATTTATCTGTAATTTTTTCACATATGGAATCTAGCAATATATCAAATTAACATGATAGATAATTTTCAAGGTATTAAATAACCGATAATATTTCCTTGGTGGTGTTAATTTGCTCTTGGGTAAAAGCTGCTTTTCTGAGATGACTTAAAAAATAAATTTGAGTATATCTACCATCTAATTTTATAGCTTGACGATAAACTTGTTGAGCAAGGGTTTTATCACCGTTATCCCAATAAGAAATTGCCGCAGCAACTAAAGGATGGGGATTATTTGGTTCTAAGGTAGCAGCACGTTTGGCATTTGTAATAGCTAATGGATAAATTTCCAGTTGATGTAATGCTAAACTCAAATTATAAAAAGCAATTTCGTTATCTGGTTTAAGAAATGCAGCCCAGCTATGAATTAAAACTGCTGCTGGTAAATTACCATCAACAAGATAAACTATTCCTAAAGCATTATAAGCAGGAACAAAAGATGGTTTTTGATAAATAGCTTTCCACAAGGATTGTGCTGCTTTCTGTTGGTTTCGGGCTAAATGCAATGTCCAACCTAAATTAACTATTCCTGTAATATTCTCTGGTTCTAATTCAACAGATTTTTCCATTGCTGTTATGGCTTCATTGTACCTTCCTTGCTGGCGGTATTGAAGTCCTAATAATCGATATTCTCCAGCAGATTTTGCGGCTAATGCTGGTTGATTTACTATTAAACAAGCAGATGAAATTACTACCGATAGAATAATTTGTTTGACATTAGCAATCATAAAAACAAAAATTAAATCATTTCAAATATCCTGGTTAATTGATTAAACTGTATTGGTTGATTTGTCAAGTAAATTTAAATACTTTTAAAAATTATATTTACAGCACGCTCGTTTATATTTTTAGTACACTAAGTAAGTTGGCGCAAAAAAATATCACGATGTTAAGAAAAGTGAATTAAGCTTAAAACCTTATACCTAAGGGCATGAATGCCTAAGCGCATGAATGCCTGATCTAAACTATAATTTTTCTTGCTGACCTACTTACTATATTTTAAAACTCTTGTGGTACAGGCATCCCTGCTCGTACAAATGTACCGATAAAAGGATAAAATATGCTGTATTTTCTAGTTTAGATACTATTCTTTATCAAGTATTACAGCTTCACTTTCAAAATTTTTCTGATGTTTATATTTCTGGTAATTTATTTATTTACTACGAACAAGGTAATCCAGAATCGGTTGTTGCACCAGATGTGTTTGTAGTTTTTGGAGTCAAAAATCATCAACGCCGTTCTTATAAAACCTGGGAAGAAAATAATAAAACCCCTGACTTTATATTAGAAATTACATCATTTGCAACTCGTAGTAAAGACCAAGGTGCAAAAAAAGGAATTTACGCCTTTTTGGGTGTCAAATAATATTTTCAGTACGATCCTACAGGAGATTATTTAAATCCACAATTACAAGGTTTAAAATTAATTGATGGTAATTTTTTCCCAATCAAATCAAATTATTTTGAAGAGGGTAAAATGTCTCTAGCCAGTCAAGTTTTGGGTTTAGAATTACGGCTTAATTCTGGAGAAATGCGGTTTTACAATCCAGCAACCTGTAAAACATTACTAACTTATGAAGAAGAGTCTGCTGCAAGACAAGAAGCTGAACTAAAAGCTCAAAAGTTGGTGGATAAGCTGAGAAAATTAAATATTGACCCCGATGGTTTATAAAAAATGTTACATTATTGTCTTACACTAGTCAAAATATAGCGATCGCGTTCACACCAAGGTGTTCCCTAAGGGTAGCCCATGGGTGAGCGGCTTATCGCGCTCTGATATTCTTATTCTTCTTCACTCTCAACAAACTTTGATGCAAACTTGATTTTCCTCGACTTATACCAAAAATCATTAACTTCATTCCAAAGAGTTCCCCGATTCGGTTTATTAATAGGAAAATCTGTAATAATACTCGAGGTTGGACTCAAATCTTCACCATTGGCAGAAACAAGATAAGCAGTTTCTTCTTTCTCATCAATTCCAACTATATAACTAGGTGCAGGATATAATGACAACCCAGTTATGGATTCTTGGGAAACTTTAATTTTCAAACGTTTATCTTTTTTTGTATATCCTGTTTTTGTACTTTTCAACTGTACAAAACAAAAGGGAAGATAATCTTTTTGTCCAATCAATTCCACAATGCAATCAACATAAGGCAATTTATCATCCAAAAATCTAATATTGAAAATAGCTCCATCATCCGAATGAGCTTCCGTCATTAAAGCCACGAAAATGTCTTGTACTGATTTTTCTAACGTATTTGGCATCTTGATAAATCTCCTGGTACAAAAA
>DESS01000060.1:25183-29293 GCA_002361335.1 Richelia sp. UBA3308 | reverse complement strand
AAGCCGATGATAAAACTAGCTCCCCCAATTGCTACCCAGACACCAGCAACGTTTATGCCTATTTTTTCTAATACTAGTGAACCACCCATTACATAGATAATAATTGGCAGCAAACCTTCTAGAATGGGAATCACAACATCATCCCACATGGCTTCACTTTTCTCAGCATAGATTTTTAAATAGTAAATAATCACCTGAGTAAAAAGTTGGCTAACCAGGTAAGTTGCGATGATGATACTCGCAACATCTAACCCTTTATCAATCCAAAATTCTAATGAATCTAGCTCTAATTGAGATAATGAAATTCTCAGTCCAATAAATAGAGCGATTAGTAAAATTGGTTTGCGTGACAGCTTCAAAGCAGTAATTGCAGCATCTGAGGAAAATCGGCGAAACCATGAAGGTAACACCAAGAATCCTAAGATATATAGAACTAAAATTATTCCGCCAACAAAGGCAAGACTTACCAGAAATTTGCTCATTGCTTCCATTTTCACTATCTAAGTCTGAAAAAAAACGATTCAAAATGATTATTGTCTAGCAATCCTATAGATTGTTTAAAGTGAAAAAGCTATAAAATATAGGATATTGATTTGCCCACCATGTTACAATTAAAAAATTATCACCGCTATATAATAAAAATATTTATTCACAAAAGAATCAGTATTTAACACAAATTATTTAATCATAAATTAGAAACCTCTCCCTGCTTAGGGGAAGAGTATATATACTAAAAGACGCTCTGTGTCAACGTCTTATATTCAATCATTATTAACAACTGTTAAGTGTTAACTGATAACTGTGGTTTACGTAAACGCTGAAATATTTTGGTTAAACGAAGGAAGAGCGGAGGCGGAGAATCTCCGCCTCCGCCCGAAGTTGGCTGGAATTGGGATGGGGTATAATGCCCAAACCAATTCTGACACCACGCTTACGGTGGGGAATTAAACCCATATGTTTAAGTTAAAGATTGCCTTCGTGCTTCTTGTACAAATAGAAGTGGAACAAGGGCTACTAACCGGAAGCCAACAGAAACCATAAATAAGCCCGGCAAGCCTCCTAAAAAAGTATTTTCTGCGAGAAAACCGCCAATTGTTGTTCCAATTGCACCGGTAGCCCCAGCTACAGCAGCTGCCGTTGCAAAATAAACTGACTGCATTCTTACCGGTGCTATATCTCAATAAAAATATATAAAAGTACAAAATTATAATAGTATGTTTGATGTTTTTTTATATTGTAAAGGTCTTTTTCAACAAAAATCCTCACAAAATAGGGTTCTTTTTTGTTAGAAAAATCAGAAATATAAAAAGAATCTAAATTATCTTCAAAAAAAATTGTAAAGCTGGTATTTTACAAAGCTTCTCAAATGTGGGAGTATCGCATTCCTGTTCAATTTAGCCTCAATGGTTAATCTTGTGTATTCTTAGGTAATTACTTTGTTATGAAAAGAAAACCATTTAGCTTTTTAGCAATCTTAGTAGCATTTACCTTAGTGATAGCCCTTTGTTATAATCTATTATTATCAAGTGATGATCTATCATCAGATATAGTTACCATCAAACTCAGTGGTTGGGGTGCTAGTTCAGTTGAGCAAAAGCGATTAAAACAATTACTGGAAGATTTTGAATTAGAACATCCAGATATAAAAGTTAAATACGAGGTTATTAACGATCAATATATGGATGTAATCAAAACTCGTTTAGTTGGGGAAGCCGCACCAGATGTGTTTTATCTGGATGCTTTGGAAGCCCCTTTTTTAATGAGTCAAAATGTTCTCGAACCTTTAGATAGCTATATAAATCCTGAATTCGATATAAGTGACTTTCAACAAACCTTACTAAATAGCTTTAAATACAAAAACCAAATTTACGGAATACCCAAAGATTACTCAACCCTTGCTTTGTTTTATAACAAACAAGCTTTTAATGAAAAGGGTTTAACTAATCCTCCTGCTAGCTGGGACGAACTACGTACTTACTCGCAAAAATTAACAGAAGATAGTAACCAAGATGGCAGAATAGATCAATACGGTTTTGGAGAAACTCTAGAATTAGCGCGACAAGCTTATAAAATAAAAGCTTTCGGAGGGAAAATTGTCAACCAGAATGGTTATGCAGCTTTTGCTTCACCACAAGCATTAAAAGGATTACAATTAGCAGTAGAACAGTATCAGAATGAACTTACCTCCGCACAAAAAACAGATGTAGGGACGAATTCCGGCAGCGAAATGTTCGCTCAGGGTAAAGTCGCAATGGTGATTGAAGGTAATTGGGCAATTCCTTATTTAAAAGAGACTTTTCCTAACTTAGATTTTGGTACCGCAGAAGTACCAACAATAAATAATCAAAAAGGCACAATGGTATTTACCGTTGCTTATGTAATCAATAAGAAAGCAAAGCACAAAGTTCAAGCTTGGGAATTAATTTCTTATCTTACAGGTAAACAAGGTATGGAAAAATGGACTAAAAATGGTCTTGCTTTACCAACAAGAAAATCAGTAGCTGAGAAATTAGGTTATGAACAAGATAATGTCCGATACACAGAGCGTGAGCGTGATGGCTTATTGCCATTTTTAGCAGGAGTTAATTACGCTACACCTTGGCAAATTGGTAAATATCCGGCACCAGTTGTAAATAACTTTGATAACCAATTTATCAGCGCCATGTTAGGACAACAAACCTTAACAAAAGCCATGAAAAAGGCGGAGAAACAGGCTAATAAGCAAATTAAAGCTATGGAATATTAAGTAGGTCAGCAAGAAAANNGAAAAATTATAGTTTAGATCAGGCTGTCTTGCTGTCTTGCTGTCATGCAAGAGGTATAAGGTTTTGACTTTAATTAACTTTTCTTAACATAGTGATATATTTTTGCACCAACTTACTTAGTTTTATCAAAATCTTCCTTGAAAACGAACTCCATGACAACATTAAGGGAAGATATTGGTGTATAGGTAAAACACTCAGAGTAATTGAGAATAATCGCTACATCGAAAAGCATGCCGAGACTGACGCTAATTTGGGCGATGGCTTAGCATGGGTGAGAAGATTGCGGTAAATAGTTAGAGAAACTTGTTTTTATCAATAGACTACGAATTTATACTGAGGAAAATTAATCAGATTATGTGGGTAAGATAAAACATGATGATAATCTTTAATTCCCAATGTTATCCGATATTGATTTAGTTCAAGAATTTATTAAACTTTCTATACAGAAAAAGGAAGTTTTATTATCAAACTCAGTCTTACAAGGTGAAACCGTTTATAAAAGCAATCAACTAATAGCGAAAAAAGAAGGAATAATCATAACTATCAAACTGAATGGTATATTAAATCCATTTTTAGTTAAATACAATTCAACTCACTGGGAATTAATAAGTGAGCAATTAGCTAATTACAATTTTATTCTTAGAGGAGATATCGATAATCGTGGTTTTTATAAATATGAATACTGTGAAATTCCACAAGGTTATAAAATGCATTGCGGTAAAGCAGCTATTTTATGGCGAACCTGGTGGAAATATCGTCAGCGAATTGAAGGTAGAGTCATTCAATTAGAACTTCTGATTCGCATCCGAAATACATGGTATCCCATTAGAGGTTTAACAATTAGTGATGGAATGATCTACATTGAAACATTAGGAAATGAGATTGCTATTGGCTTGGAAGATATGGTGATTTGGTTAAGTAAAATCAAGGATAATAAGCAAAATGCTAATTCTTAACAGGGGATAAGTAGGTTAGCGTTGAAAATAGTAATTGGGGCAAGTGAGTAGTGAATAGTGATCGAGTGAGTAGTAACAAGGTTTTGGAGCAACTTTACCCAAGCTGTAAGTAAGTTCGGGTAAGTTTTCGGCCAACTTACGCCCGTTTGCTGATTATTTTGGGAATACTAGTCTATAATCATCCCGAAGGATTAATTCGTTTTTTCACAGATTTAGACCGTCTTGCTTGTGGTTTAATGATTTACAGAGCTAGGATCGATCTGCGTATCAGACGATATGGGAAATTATTAAACGCGATTGAAAATAACACAGATTTATATGCATCGAATTCACCACTACAACTCACATCAGAAGAAAACAAAGAAATTTTAAACGAAGGAAGAGCGGAG
>DESS01000060.1:3682-25155 GCA_002361335.1 Richelia sp. UBA3308 | reverse complement strand
GCGGAGGCGGAGAATCTCCGCCTCCGCCCGAAGTTGGAAGAAGGTTGCAATTGAGATGGGAAAAATGGTTCCCGAATCAAGTTGATAGCGAAAAATATTTACATCGCTTGGGTAACTTAGTTTTACTGCTATTTGGATATAAGTCATTTCAACCAATGATTACTTGTGTAACCATAACAATCATTTTTGATAACTTCAGGAATGGCCGCAATTGTCACAAGACTTTGGTTGGTGCCGTACTACAAGCTGTGGAATTTTTCGTTTACAATCATCAATCAGTGTACAAGCACCACTAAAGAAAAGGCGGCCAGTTGCGGCCATTCCTAAACTTAATATTTTGCAACATAATATTTGAAAAAGCGCAATCAAACAATGATAATCTAAATAATCATATTTAACTGTCTTGCGATGCCCTTCCTCAAGAAAATTGATGGAATTAATCAGCGACAGTATTTATGTTTTTTCTGCTTCTGGAAAAATAGATAGTAATACTAATTTAGTAGGATTAATTATTAGATGGGTATTTCCTCACACAACACGCCTCACTTGCTTCGAGCAGCACGTGGAGAAATCGTAGAACGTCCCCCCGTATGGATGATGCGCCAGGCAGGACGATATATGAAAGCTTATCGTGAATTAAGAGAGAAGTACCCTTCTTTTCGACAGCGTTCCGAAATTCCCGAAGTGGCAATTGAAGTTTCATTACAACCTTGGAAAGCTTTTCAACCCGACGGTGTAATTCTGTTTTCTGATATCGTCACTCCTCTACCCGGTATCGGTATCAATATGGATGTAGCAGAAGGAAAAGGACCTATTATTGAAAATCCTATTCGTACACTAGAACAAGTTGATAACCTACATCCACTGCAACCTGATGAATCATTACCATTTATCAAAACTATTTTGCAAGCGTTGCGAGAAGAAGTAGGCGCGAGATCCACAGTATTAGGTTTTGTTGGTGCACCGTGGACTTTAGCAGCTTATGCAGTAGAAGGAAAAGGCTCTAAAAGCTATTCGATTATTAAAAATATGGCTTTCTCCAACCCTGCCATATTGCACAAACTACTAGGGAAATTATCAGATTCTATTGTCACCTACGTCCAGCACCAAATTGATTGTGGTGCTCAAGTTGTACAAATGTTTGATTCCTGGGCAGGTCAATTATCTCCTCAGGATTATGAAGCATTTGCTTTACCTTATCAGAAAAGAGTATTTGAGCAAGTAAAACAAACCCATCCAGACACACCATTAATTCTTTTAGTCACCGGAAGTGCCGGTTTATTAGAAAAAATGAGTAAATCTGGAGCGGATATCATCAACGTTGACTGGACTGTTGACATGGCTGATGCCCGTGTCAGATTGGGTAAAGAAATGAAAGTACAAGGAAATCTCGATCCAGGGGTACTCTTCGGCTCCAAAGAATTTATTCGCGATCGCATTCATGATACTGTTCGCAAAGCAGGTAATTGGGGTCATATTCTTAATTTAGGTCACGGTGTTTTACCCACCACACCAGAAGATAATGTCGCATTCTTCTTTGAAACCGCCAAGCAGTTGAACATTGCCAAAAGCGCAATGTTAACCGCTGCTCCGTAATTACTCCCATCCCGCAATACCCGTAACCCTGATTGATTCAGGGAAGCAGGGGGAGCAGGGGGAGAAATTTTTCATAATTATCCCCCGATCTTCCCATTCTCCATATATTTTTTTATCCCGGCACTTTTGGTATCTAGTTGTAGTTGTTAGTTGTGACTGTAAAAGTTAAAAATAATTACAAGCATCTAACAATAAAAATTTAGAAAAATTATATGAGCCAAAAGCGGATTTTAATCACTGGTGCAAGCGGCTGTATAGGTCATTACATCAGCGAATTATTAATACAAAACAGCGAATACGAACTCTATTTATTGGTAAGAAATCCCGAAAAATTGCAAATCGACACTCAAGCACGCACTGGTATCCATATTTTGCAAGGTGATATGCAAAAAATCCAGGATTTAGCTGAATTGCTCAAAACTATAGATGTAGCTGTATTAACAGCAACTGCTTGGGGTGGTGCAGGAACTTTTGATATAAATGTAGTTAAAACAATTGAATTACTTAATCTATTAGACGTTGAAGGCTGCCAACAGGTAATTTATTTTTCTACGGCTAGCGTTTTAGACAGCAAAAATCTACCTCTTAAAGAAGCAGGGGAACTCGGTACAGATTATATTCGTTCCAAATTCGACTGTTTGCGGAGATTTCCAAAACTAGCGATCGCACCTAAAATTACTAAGGTTTTCCCTACATTGGTTATAGGTGGTGATGAAAATAAACCATTTTCTGCCGTTTCATCCGGTATTCCCGAAGTTACGAAATATATAGATTTAGTTCGCTTTTTGAAAGCAGATGGTAGTTTTCACTTCATCCACGCAAAAGATATTGCTACGGTAGTAAAATATTTGATTGATAATCCTCCGAAAGAGGAAGAAAGCAAGAATTATGTTTTAGGGCAGGAACAGATTACAGCAAATGAAGCAATTGAAGAAATTTGTGGGTATTTAGACAAAAAGATCTATTTCCGCATTCCTCTATTTTCATCTTTAGCAGATGTAATAATCAAAATCTTCAATATTCAAATGGCAGCATGGGATAAATTCTGTATGAAATATCGCCATTTTACCTACGATGAAATTGTAAATCCAAGTACTTTTAATTTACCAAATTACTGCGCCACCATGAGTGATGTCTTGAAAACTAGTGGTGTAGAGGTTAAGAAAAAGTAAGGGAAATCCAAGGATAGGGAGACAAGGGAATAAGGAAGAAGATTCGCAATCCAAACATAAAGTTTTGTAAAATCCCTTGTTTTTTTTCAAATTTTCTGTAATAACTACTTTCACCTTGACTTCAAATTAGCAAAAATACGTCCAAACAGATTGTACATAAAATTATTATAAATGGAAAAGTGACTTAGATCACGTCCAAAAAACAAGTTAACTTCGTGAATTTAATGAAAAAATTTCTTATTATTAATGAGACTGATATCAATTAATTGTTTTTTGTTATTTTTTTGTTACAAATTACGGAAAAATATCATGTTTTGATGTTGTTTTATTACTAATCTTAAGTATGCTAGGTAATTCAAATAACTTATGAAAGATTAGCTCAGTATTTTTATGGAGAGAAAGCCGATATTGTATAAATCGGATTTCTTGACTCTTAACTGTTAACCGTAATCCAAAAATCGGTAGTTTCGACTTTGTCATTGCGGTTGAATTGTAGCCACAGTTTATAGGTGCCGGCTTGAGGAAATTTAGTTGTAAAATGTAACTGATTATTTGGTGAGTTGTTGATTGTTTCAGTATCGATGTAATCAGACTTTGTTAGAGAAGAAGAACTTTTGATAATTACTAAATTGGCTTTTTGACCTAAATATGGTTTTAAGTCTGGAATTGGTTTATTATTACCAACTGGCTTTAAATCAAACTTTAAAGTAATTTTTTTACCGGCTTTAATATTAGATTGAAACGAATTTAAATTTATTTTTATATCAGATAAAATCTTAGTTTTAGTAAAACTTTCTAATTCCTGAGGAAACGGAACTTCACCAGGAATCGAGACTTTGTCAACAAAAACTTGTTGCTTTTCATCAGATGGATGGTAATCGCTGAAAACAGTATAATCTCCGGGAGCCGGAAATGTTGGTTTGATATCAATATTTTGATTATCTTGATAGCTAGCTTGTACTAAATCAAAAAATCTTAAGTCATTACTAACTACAACCAGATGCATTTGCTTTCGTTGAGAAGCGTTATTATTACTGTCAGTTTTTACAACTGAATTGGGAATTCGTATCTTTACGGCAACTGGTTTGTTTAGTGTAATTTTTTTAGGTAAAGTTAATTTACCTTGAATAGCTGTAGAATCATTTTTAAACTTAGAACTAGTTTTATAATAGGAAGGCGATCGCTGTTTTGGATTTTGCTGATTTGTAGTTGAGGAATTTGTTTCTGAGTGCTGAGTTTGGGAAGTTTTTTCTGGTAAGGATTGCACCTGAGTTTGTGGATTCCCGGATTTTTCTTCGGTTTGAAGGGTAGATGAGCAACCCTGAGATAAAAACAAGGTAGTTAATAAAGTAATTCGGGCAACAGAATATTTCATTTTTATTTTTTTGTAGGTTATGGGAAGAATTGGTTTGAAATTTCACCAATCCTTTATAACAAACTGAAAATATTATGTAACCCAAACTTCGACAATTCCAACTCCCATCTAGGAAAGCTGATTTCAAAGGGTGATATCATGTCCGGTTAAACAGTTATCATATTTGTGGGGGTGAATGAGTAATGAGTAATGAGTAACTCGTTCCGAAGTAAGAAGTAAGAAGTAAGAAGTAATGAGTAATAACTAATAACTAATAACTAATTTGATAACTCTTGAATTAATTCTTCTGGGGTTAAAATTCGTGGGGTTGTAACGGGGAAGTCTTTTTTATTGCGAGTAACAATAGCATCTAAATTATTGAGTACTGCAGTACTATATAATTTAGCATCTTCAAAATCTTTGAAATTGGTAGCAAGTGCCATTGAGATGACAGCTTGGTTTACCGTGGCGACTTGGCAAGTGGAAGAAAGTCGAGTTAAGAAAATTAATGCCCAATCTCGACCTCTTTGCTTACGTATAAGGTAGTAAAGGTCACTAAAAGTAGATGCACAAATATAACCATTCAGTTGCCCTTGTTCAATAAATGAGAACACTTGGTCACTGTCATCATAAAATGGCAGTCTTACAAGAGCAATGTCCAGAATCACATTAGTATCTATCAGAACTTTCACAGGTTATGTTTCTCCTTTAAATACTCCCACTTTGCTTGTTCTGGGTCAAAATCAGGTGGTACCGGAGGAGAATTTTCTAGTAAGTCTCTGAATGCTTTAGTTCTGTATCTAACTTGTTTTTTAGGTGTTTCTGCTTGCGATTCGCTGGGGGTTTCTGAGGAATTATTAACTTCATCAGCTAAGAGTAAAATAATTACTTCCACATTTCCGGGTGGTATTTGAATTGGTTCTTCAACTACTAAGTTACCCATCGCGTCAATTTTGCCTTTGGCTTTGTAAGCTTGCATGTTATTGTTCTTGTTTATTTCTAGGATAGTAAAAAGAATGTAATTAGGAATGGCCGCAACTGGCACATTCTTCTTTAGAGGATGTTTTAAAAGTATCCGGCGCTTTATTACCGCTACTACACAAGCGAAGTCAACCTGGGTGGACTTAATGAATTTTAAACCCGTGGAGACGGGTTTTGATTGTGTAGCTGCACCTATCGATCGCTATGTGAAATATACAATTTGACTTTACAAACATCTTCTTAGTGGTGCTTGTACAGTTCTGATTTTCAACGTAATAATAAGATTCGGAGGATAGGGCACCAACCAACCATTGTGATACTTACGTAAATCCCATCAAATTTATTTTATGTCTAGTTTTTATAACTTCCCATTAAAAGTTTAGTAGTAGTTTTGCTAGGTATGTTAGATTGCCACCAAAGAAAAACTGCCAAAATAATTGAGGTAAAGGCAATTAGAGTCATGATCACAAAAGTGGTATCTATACCTTTAATTAATGCTTCCACGGGTACAGTGGTAATATCAAGAACTTTAAGGGGTACAGAATTGATATTAGTGTCGGTTAATAATTGAGCATTAGAAATAGTAACTTTTGAAAAAAGAACAGTGAACAAGCAGGTACCTATTACCATCCCTAATGTTCTTGATAAAGCTAATAAACCAGAGGCGATTCCTAATTTTTCACGTTCTACTCCATCCATAATTGTATTAGAAATGGCTATCAAAGAAGTAATTAACCCAACTTCTATGATAATTCCTCTTATACAAAAGCCCATAGTAGTAGTTTCAAGATTCAAATTACTACCAATTAAACATCCAATTGCTATTAATAAAAACCCAATTAAGCCGACTATACGTTCCCCGTAACGGTCACAAATAGAGCCTGCTATTGGTGCAAGCATTACTGATGCTAATGGTAATACTGTTAGTAAAAACCCTACTTTTTGGAGAGAATAGTGCAAAACTAACTCTAGAAATAAAGGTAGAACTAAGGTGATAATACCAAAAATAATATAAATGATTCCAAACAACAGCAAATTAAAACTGAAGCTTGGCTTGTGCAACATTTTTATATCAAGTATTGGTTCTTCTAAACGAGATTCTAAACGCACAAAATACACTAAACCGATTGCCGCTAAAGCAATTAAAATAATCTCCTTTGAATCACCAAAACCGGATTCTTGTAATCTCGTTGTTGCCAAAACAAAACAAGTGAGTATGAGGGACATCAACATAAATCCAATCACATCAAAACTCTTACGAAGCTTGCTAACAGGACAACATGGGAAATATTTGGCAACAATTACGCTAGCAAGAATACCAATTGGCAAATTCACCCAAAAAACTAAACGCCAACTACCAAAACTAATCAACAGCCCACCTATACCTGGGCCAAGAGCATATCCCAAAGAAGCTATTCCGACAACGAGGCCTATTACACGTCCCCTTTCTTGTTCGGGAAAAATTTCTGCAATCAATGCATTCCGTAAAGCCCATATCAATACAGCTCCGAATCCTTGTAATCCTCGAAAGGCAATTAAAAAAGCCATATTTGATGCTAGTGCACACAAGAGTGAACTGATAGTAAACACAATTAACCCGCTCAAGAACAATAGCTTCTTATCGAAGATATCCCCTAACTTTGCGACACTTAGTACTAACACTGTCATTACAAAAGTGTAAATTAAAATTACCCATTCAGCAGTGGTAATGGTGCTATTAAAATCTTCAACCAGTATAGGAATCATTGCGCCGACTATGTAGAACTCCGCAGAAATCATAAATGCGCTCATTCCAATTCCCAGAGTTGCCCACCGTTTTTGATATTTAGTTAGTTGATTAGTCATATTTTTTTCTATAAAAAAACTCTATACTTAATGGGGTCAAGATTTACTCAAGTCCTCTTTTTTAGAAGCTTTGAGAGATTCTTAAATGTATAAAGTTTGATGATTTAGTTTGATGATTTAGTTTGATGATTTAGAACTCGAAATGCTGATAATTATTCTCTCATATCTTACACCTGGAAATTTTTATGTCAATTATTTGACTGAACACCAAGTCTATAAACTACTGAATACTTGGTAAAAAAAACGTCGGTTAGGATACAAATACTGACTTTTTAACGGGTATCACCGAGAGAAAAATTTTTGGTTTACAAATATCATGTTTTACTGGACAATATTTTATGTTATTGCTACTAGCCAAAGGTGATAAAACACAGATTGATGCCATTGTCAAAGGTTTTAAACCCTTTCTT
The DNA here is from genome assembly GCA_002361335.1 of Richelia sp. UBA3308. Taxonomy (GTDB): domain Bacteria; phylum Cyanobacteriota; class Cyanobacteriia; order Cyanobacteriales; family Nostocaceae; genus Rivularia. The sequence goes on along the minus strand of DESS01000060.1, from coordinate 17,797 downwards.
TGTAGCTCTGTTCATTGGAGACAGCTTGGGGAAAGATTGATAGAAATCACTTAATTTGATGTTGATTGTCAAATTAATTACCAGGAGTACAAATTAAATGAAATTAGAAAACTCTAATAACACAGTTGAGATAAATAAACAAAAAAGAGATTTTAAAATAGAAGTGGTCGATAGTGAATATGTTTTAAATCGCTGGGAAGAAATTGAAAAAATTTTATACCGAGTATTTGGTGATTCAAACTTTAATGACAACTTTGTCAGAACTCGTCCAGCAGAACATACTTATAAAAACCTTACTAAACCCGATCAACAGGGTTTAAAGCATATTATTGCCCTAGATTTAGATAACAACATTCTGGGAGCATTTTTTGTTATTCCTTCTTATAAACCAGAAGGAAAAGAAGATTGTGATTTAGGTTGGATGTTCACTATCGAATTACTCCCAAGATTCCGTCATGAGGTTATGAATGCCATTATTGAAAAAGTTCATGAAGTAACCAGAAATGCTGGTTTTGCAAGAATAATCACAGAAATGGGAACAGAAGCAGGAGCAAAATTTTTATGCAAAAAACATGGTTATATTCATACTCCTACTTCTGATAAACAAAATAGATGGACTAAGGAATTAAATTAATTTCAATAGTCAATCAATAACAGATCTTTTTAAAATACAAATAAAATCAAATAATCTTAGTAAAAAATAATGAGTGACCAATACCAAAAACTTGCCCAGTTCTATGACAGTTTTGTGAGCAAAAATAGAAACTATGATGAAATTGCCACTGAACTTTCTGAAATAATTGGAGATTATAGAGATTTATTAGACATAGGAATAGGTACTGGCCTAGTTGTAGAGCATTTACTGCAAATTGAACCGTCTTACAATATAACTGGAATTGATACCAGTGAATCTTTATTAGAAGAAGCTCAAAAGAGATTAGGACAAAAAGTTGATTTGTATTGTCAGAGTGTCTCTGAACTAAATATTGGTAAAAAATTCGATGTTGCTTATTCCCGTGGTGGTGCTTGGACATTTGTTAGTGATGAATCAGAAACGATGCTCGCAAGCCATATTCTGAGTTCAGTTGATATTCAGAAAAGCTTTGATTGTGTCGCCAAGCATCTGAAAGAAGGAGGTGTACTAATAATCAGTTCTTCTAATGCTTATGGCGACAACTTAGTAGAATTGGATAATGGCATTATTCATAAAAGAATTGCCTCTACTGAGTTAATTGAAAATGAACGTTATGCTATTCTTGATTATCTTTTTTATCAAAACGAGGAATTATTAGCACAACAAACACTGAAACTGAAATTACTCAGTCATGAAACCTATACTACGATGCTAGAAAAAGCAGGGTTTATAGAAAAAGATATAAAGCCTGGAAAATATAATATCTACTCAAAAAATTAACAAAAATATTGACCTAGTGACAAAAAATAAAATACTTCCACAAGTTCCACAAGATATACCATCTATTCCGCCGTACAATTATCAACCTACTCCCTATGTTGGTCTTTCAAAGCAACAAGTAATTGATTTAAGAAAACAATATATAAATCCAGTTGTTGCTACTTACTATCAACGACCAATTATGATTGTAGAAGGTTCGATGCAATACGTTTTTGATGAAACTGGAAAACGTTATTTAGATGCCTTTGCAGGAATAGCAACAATTAGTGTTGGTCATTGTCATCCTTATGTTGTTAAAGCTGTACAAGAACAATCAGAAAAATTACAACATTTGACGACACTTTATCTACACCCAACAATTGCTGAATATAGCAAAATGTTAGTAGATAAAATGCCAGATAATTTATCAATGGTTTATTTTGTTAATTCTGGCTCTGAAGCAAATGATTTAGCAATGTTGATGGCGAGGGTTTATACTGAAAATTTTGATATTATTACCCTCCGTAATGGATATCATGGTATGAGTATTGGTTCCATGGCATTAACATCTCAAAGTAATTGGAAGTATCATATACCATCAAATTTTGGTATTCATCATGCTTTAAATGCTGATGTTTATAGAGGTCATTGGAAGCAGGATGAAAATAATGTTGCTGATAAATACGCCTCGGAAATTAAGAATTTAATTCAATATGCAACAAGCGGAAAAATTGCTGGTTTTATCGCCGAATCTATTCAAGGAGTAGGAGGCACAATAGTTTATCCAGATGGGTATTTAAAAAAAGTATGTGATTATGTCCATGAGGCAGATGGATTATTTATTATAGATGAAGTACAAACTGGATTTTGTAGAACTGGAAAAGCTTTTTGGGGTTTTGAACTTCATGATGTCAAACCTGATATCGTTACCTTAGCTAAAGGTATTGGTAATGGAGTACCTCTTGCTGCTGTTGTGACAACACCCGAGATAGCACAAGCATTTACTCAAAAAACACACTTTAATACATTTGCGGGGAACCCTGTTGCTTGTGCAGCAGGTAAAGCAGTTTTAGAGACAATTGAAAGAGAAAATATACAACAAAATTGTTGTCTAGTTGGGGATTATTTACTTAAATCACTTCAGGATTTACAAGAAAAGCATGAATGTATTGGCGATGTTCGTGGTTCTGGATTAATGATTGGTGTTGATTTAGTGAAAAATCGGGAAACAAAAGAACCAAACTCTGAGCTTGCTTCCCAAATTCATGAATTATCCAAAGATTTAGGGCTACTTATTGGTAAAGGTGGTTTACATCGTAATGTTTTACGAATTAAACCACCACTTTGTATTACAGAAGTAGATGTAGATTTTATTGTCGAAGTTTTAGATTATACTTTGCATTGTTTTCTAAATTATAGGGTATAGTACTGCGATGAAACTTGAAGGAAAAAATATAGTAGTTGTTGGTGGTAGTAGTGGTGTCGGTTTTGAAACGGCAAGATTAGCACTTCAACATAAAGCTAATGTAACAATTGCAGGACGATGTTGAGAAAAATTCGCAAAAGCTAGACTTAATCTAATGGATAATGTGCAAACAGTAGTTGCTGATGTAGGTGATGCGGCTTCGGTAAAACGTATTTTTGAGAACAATAATCCTGTCGATCATATTTTCATTCCTGCGGGTTCCATGGCTCCAGGAAAAATTCTTGATACTCACCCTGACAAGTTTCGTCAATCTTTAGAAGAGCGTATTTTCGGTCCTTTATACGTAGTACGTGCGGCGGTACCCAAAATGCCGAAGAGTGGTTCTATCACATTAATATCATCTATAAGTGTAGACCATCCCATACCAGGCATAACCATGACAACCGTAGGTGTTGCTGCTGCCAGAACACTTACAGCTCCTTTAAAAAAGGAACGGCTTACATAAGTCTTCCCTATATAAACACACAAAAAATAGCCCACCTTGGTGAGCTTTGTAACCTTTGTCCCAGACTTTAGGCTGCTGGCGGGCTAACAATTTCTTCTGTTTCAACTACCGATGCTTTTTGTCCCAATTTGGATTCGGTACCAGCAAGTAACCGCTCAATATTACTTTTATGGCGGATAATTACATACAAACCACCTGCTACACCAAATAATATATAAGGCAGTGGTTGATGGAATAAAACCATGAAAATAGAAACTGCGATCGCGCTACAAATTGAACTCAACGAAACAATTCGGGATATCGCCACAACTACTAAAAATACCCCGAATGTAGCCAAACCTACTTGCCAATTAATAGCTAACAAAATACCTAAACCCGTAGCAACGGATTTGCCGCCACTAAATCCTAAAAAGATTGATTTACTATGTCCAAGCACAGAAGCTAAACCAGCTAAAGTTACCATCATAGGCTGCCAAAGTTCGGGATTAACAGTTGCTGGAATTAAACTATTGTTGGATGCAAACTCAAAAAACCAGAAAGCAAGAAATATTGAAAATACTCCTTTTAAACAATCAACTAGTAAAACAAATGCCCCAGGGCCTTTACCCAAAGTTCTTAAGACATTAGTAGCACCAGTGGAACCCGAACCAACTTCGCGAATATCAATTCCTTTTAGCAACTTTACCACAATGTAACCAGTAGGGATAGAACCCAAAAGGTAAGCTGCGACTAAAATTGCTCCACACAAACTTAACCAAATAGCCATGTTATTAGTTGATAGTTGATAGTTGATAGTTGATAGTTGTTAGTTGATAGTTGATAGTTGTTATTTCTTAGTTTTTAGTTGTTATTTGTTAGCTTTTAGTTGTTATTTTTTAGTTGTTAGTTGCTAATTGTTGCTTTTTACTCGTTACTCTTTACTCGTTACTCGTTACTCGTTACTTTTTACTCTTTACTCATTACTCATTACTCATTACTCATTACTCGTTACTCATTACTCTAGAAGTGCCATATCCACTAACAACTAACAACCAATCAATTTAGAAAAATTCATCCTCATAATAGTCTCTCATCATTTTTGGGTCGGGAGCAAAAGCTAACCATAATGGAAATTGCAACAGCCCCACATTAATTTGTTCTTCGGAATCGTCAATAATAATAAAGGGTTGTAAACCAGCTTTGACCAAACGCTCTGCTTTTTGCGCCACCGCAGAGGGTGTTTCAAATAATGCCAAACCTCTATCCGGACCAAAATCTGGACGACCAATTCCCAAACAATCTTGTAAACCACGTCGCCATTCTCCCAGACGTTCCGGCGAATTCGCTAAAACTAAAGTGCGAACCCGGTTCCCATACAGCGAATATAATATAGATATAATTGCTGAAGCAATCAGTGTATTTTGCAACCTACTACCCATAGTTCGTAAAGCACCGCGTCCTCCCTGCTTGAAAAACCAAGTAGAAACCCTTTCAGCGTGAACTGGTTCAAAGGTACGGCGTAATTGCCAGGGTGGTCCATAGTAATCTGGTTTAGTGCGATATTGGTCTATGAATTGGCGAATTTTCCTTGTAGTATCTTGAAACTGTCCACGGCTAAATTGGGGCGTTTCGCGATCGCCATATTCGTCATCGAATTCCGAGTCGAATTCGGAGTCAGGCTCAATTTTTTTTATAGCAGGGTTTTGGGATTCAGGTATGGTAGGTGGAACCAGTTCTAACTGTTCTGCGGCAGCCGCTAAATCCTGTAAACTACCAGTAAGATAATCTTTAAAACCTTGTACTCGAATTGCCAACTCTTGAGAAGCACCGGCAAAAGTGGTTCGCATTTCATTACGAATCCGTTCTTGACGGCGTTCGAGTTGTTCAACAGAAATTACTAGAGTTTGTTTGCGTTGTTCTAATTCAGAAAGCGCCTCTTGAGTCATTTTAGAGAGTGCTTTTTGAGTATTATCAAAGGAAGCCTGAAGACTTTTGTAAGACGCTTGTAGATCGGCTATTTCCTTTTTCAAGGATTCTTCAGCAGCTTGTAGCTGGGCTACTCTTTGAGCCACAAGGTTATATTCTGGAGAATTATCAACTGATTCCGAGTTTGTCTGCGAACTTTGTGCGGTAGTATTTTCACTGGAATTCGCCATAATTGGGGTGAGTTAAAGTAATTAATTTTTGAATATAGGACTTAGTGTGTATGACTTTTCTACCAAAGACTCCTTGGTTAGATGTTCTGTTTGTTCAGCTGTATAATCCTAAAAAATAAGGCGATTAGATAAACGCCATCTTTACAAATTTCAATAGAAGTATCAAGTATAAAGTGTTAATTCCACATTTTACCAGCAAGCTCCGTTAGTAGTTGCTTCCTATTGGGGATGGGAAGGGGACAAGGAAGGGGACAAGGGGACAAGGAGAAGTTTAATCTTTAGGAATGGCCGCAACTGGCACATTTTTCTTGTAGGGTGCGTGACACTTTGACTGATTGTCAACGTAGTAATAAGGCAATCAGGGTACGGCACCACCCAAGTCTTGTGAAAATTGCGGTCATTAGCGATCTTATAACTCGGTTTCTCGGTTCCTCGGAATTCTCAATCCCGGGATCTCAAAATAAACGCATCCGTTGTAAAAATCTAAAATCCAAAATTCTTTAACCTCTAAATATGGGTTTAATTTGCCATCCCAATTCCAGCCAACTTCGGCTCTTCCTTCTTAATTCTTAATTCTTAATTCTTCATTCTTCCTTAGATTTAAGCTTAATCAATTTTTGGACAACGTTCTTCCAAGCATACTTGGAGAGTATTAGGATCAAATAAAATCGGCAGAAAATGAATGCTTTTAATTTCTTTAAAGTAAAATAAAATCGGAACCAGTTTCCAAAAGATACGCCAATTTTGCCACTCAGCGTAAGGAAAACGACGCAGCAACTTATCACCTTTAACAATATCTAAATCAGTGGCAGTAAATTGCAAACGTAAGGTTACTGCTTGATACATAAGAAATAAGCCAAGCAATCCAATTATCCCTCCGGCTACAGGTTGTTTGATCAGCAGCAAAGGAATTGAAGCAATAATTAAAACTACAGGTATGTTATAGCTAGGCTTGAGTTCTACGGTGGATGTTGAATTAGACGTTTCGGTAGTAGTCACTGTTTAAAATAATTTTTTGTTAACAGGCATTATCTTTATTTTAGAAGTTAGTGGTTCCGAACAGATTAAAAAGTTAGGAGGAGTGAGTAGTTAGGAGTGAGTGGTGAGTAGTGAGTGGTGAGTAATGAGTAATGAGTAGTGAGTAATGAGTGGTGAGTAATGAGTAATGAGTGGTGAGTAGTTATGAATATTTTTCTTACTCCTACCTCCCTCGGGAGCGATTACCGCGCTCTATTTCTCCCCCTGCTCCCCGAGATGGAGCCTTAAAAAATGGGCAGGCTTGTTGTGAAAGATACCGGATGCTCCACTAATTAATTGGTTTATGAAGCCTGCCCATTTTTTTTACGGAAATTGTAACCCTGCTCCCCCTGCTCCCCTTGTCTCCTTCTCCTGCGATGTGAATTTACTATATACCTTGCAACAAAGCACCCCCAGTACCTTGAAACATTAACCAAGAAAGAAAGAAGTTGCTAATAAATATAATTAATAGAGCTGTAACAACAGCAGTTGTAGTTGATTGACCTACGCCTTTTGCTCCTCCTGTTGTCGTTAAACCCCAGTTACAACCGATTACGGCTACCAAAAGTCCAAAACAAGCAGCTTTAATCATCGCACTCAAAATATCCCAGGTTCCTAGAAAATTCCGGGCTGAGTCTATAAACTGGCTATCCGAAAGATTGTACAAATTTTTTGCAATTAATAATCCTCCCCACATACCTGTTACTAAAGATAGTAAGGTCAAAATTGGTAACATCATGCAGCAAGCAAGCACGCGGGGAATAACTAAATAATCTATGGGATCGGTTTTTAACATCAATAGAGCGTCAATTTGCTCTGTTACCCGCATGGTACCAATTTCTGCGGCAAATGCCGAACCGACTCGTCCAGCTAAAACTACTGCTGTTAGTACGGGAGAAAGTTCTCGCGTCAATGCTACCGCTAATACTCCTCCTACAGCATTTCCTGCACCAAAGTTAATAAACTCTCGTGCAACCTGAATTGTAAACACCGCACCTACGAATATAGCTGTAACTAAGGCGATAAATAGTGAGTCAGGTCCCACAGCTGCCATTTGTTCTAATGTGTTGCGGCGATGGATTTTACCTTTAAATAAATGAATTATTACTTGTCCAATCAAGAACATTGCCGCCAACAATCGCAGGCTCCACGCTCCTAAACTCGATTTAGATGTTGCTTGACTCACAATTTTTTTATAACTCGGCAATTGCCGTCATCATAGCGAAAGTTATCGATAAAAGCTCAAAGGGATTCCTTAAAGGGCGTTTGATATTAACTTAAGTTAAAAACTACTCTCATAAATCAATCCTGTTACTAACTGCACTACCCTACCTAAACTACAAATGCAATATCAGCGTAACCATTGATCAATTATAGATTTCATCAAATAAATCTCCTTGAAATAAAAAAAAATCATACCAGAAAATCTATGAACATATTTTAATTAAAACTTAAGATTTTTTAAATGCGGTCTGATATAAGGCAATTGCGCTTATTGTAGAAGGTGACGGATATCGACTGTTCACGCAGCGTTTTTCCTTGATCGGTTTATAAAACCTGAGTTTCCAAACTACCGAGGATTTTTAGATGACCATGTTTATAAACTTTCTTCGCTCTCTAATACTGTCGATAATCTTCAGTTTCATTGCTCCAATATTATTTTTTGGTGGAGTATTGCTGATTTTATCGATTGTGAGCTTGCTTCCTGGTTTACAAACTGTGACTGGAATCATCGCAACTCAAATCTCAAAGTTTTTAGCTACTTTCGGTAGCGGTATGCCCATACAAGGCTTATTTGTGATTTGTTTAACTTGTAGTTTCGTTGGGGCGCTTTTCGACACTTATGTATATTATAGGTGTCAAATATTACGTTTAGATTCTTAAGTAGTGCGTTCCATGATTGACGAAAAAATTTCGTATTTTGGAATTCTCGATCGCGGAAAATCCTATTTAATAAAATTTGATACGATTTGATACAATTTGGGTATATGCGCGTGGATTAGTTTTTTTGCAAAATAAAATACTGATTAAATACTGATTAAATAGTGGTTAAAATTAGATATTATTTTTTGATTGCAGAATATTAGATAATCAATAAAAAACGCCGCTTTTGTAAAGCAACATCTTTTTTAAGAAAATTAAAACACATTTTAATAGAGAAAAATTGATTAAAATCACTCAATGGGTTTGGGTCTGCTTAATTTTTTTACAGCAGGTGCTTTACGGATTTCTAAATTAAAGTTAATGTTTTAAATCAAATATAAAACATCTAATTGTTCTATTTACTGCTCATGGTTTGGCCTTTTAAGTCAAAGTTTCGCAAACAAATCGCCAAAATTGAAATTACTGGTGCGATCGCAGCTAGTACTCGCAAAAGAGTCTTGGAAGCCCTCAAAACTGTAGAGGAGAAAAAATTCCCGGCGCTACTGTTACGGATTGATAGCCCTGGGGGTACAGTAGGAGATTCTCAGGAAATCTATAGCGCACTCAAGCGTTTACGTGAAAAAATCAAGATTGTTGCTAGTTTTGGCAATATTTCAGCTTCCGGAGGTGTATACATCGGTATGGGGGCAGAACATATTATGGCTAATCCGGGAACGATTACGGGTAGCATCGGTGTAATTTTGCGCGGCAACAATTTGCAAGGTTTATTAGATAAAATTGGTGTTTCCTTTAAAGTAATAAAGTCAGGTCCTTATAAAGATATTTTGGCTTTTGATCGAGAACTCACTGATAACGAACAAATGATTTTGCAAGAGTTGATTGATACAAGTTATCGGCAGTTTGTTCAAACAGTGGCAGAGGGACGCAATTTATCGCCGGAAACCGTAAGAACCTTTGCTGATGGTCGAATTTTTACCGGAGAACAAGCTTTAGAATTAGGCGTTGTAGACAAGCTGGGAACCGAAGAAGATGCCCGCCGTTGGACGGCAGAATTGGTAAATCTCGATCCCGAAAAAACAGAGGTTTATACCCTAGAAGAACCCAAGCCTTGGTATAGTAAGTTGTTACCCGGTAACAAAGTTCAAATTCAGGGACTGACATCCAAAATTGATTGGCTAGAATTTGAATTGTCTACCAGTGGTTTACCATTATGGTTGTATCGACCTTGACGGGCACCCTTGACATTTAGATTTGAGATTTTAGATTTGAGATTTTAGATTGTCCTCAAGAATCGAAACATAGACTACATTTTACAGGACTTTGCTTCTATTTTGAGTACAATACTATATTTTTAAACTCTTGTGGTACGGAGAGCAGCGCGGTCTTGGGGGTCTCCCCCATGAGCGACTGCGGAGCATCCCTGCCCGTGGGAATGTACCTGATAAAGATAAAATATGCTACAAATTAAAATTACAAATTAAAATTACAAATTAAAATTATCAATTAAGATCATCAATTAAAATCATCAATTAAAATTATGAATTTTTATTATAAAATTTGGGGATTTGAGATTATCCTCTGCTTGAAAGTCAGGGGCTTTTTTGTAATCTAAAAACCCGGCATCCAAAATTCGGGCATATAATCGGTCAATTGTCCTTTATCCAAAGCTGATGAATAATGACTAATGATTAATGTGTAAATTTGGAGGATTTTTACGTGGAATGGCGAATGCAGGCAATTCGTGGAGCAACAACAGTTTTGGAAAATACTGTTGAAGCGATGCAAGAAGCCGTAATGGAAATATTAGACGAACTTGAAAAACGCAATCAACTGCATCCAAGAGACATGATCAGCGTTACCTTTTCGGTAACACCCGATTTAGATGCAATTTTTCCGGCTGCGATCGCTCGTCATCGTCCTGATTGGGACAAGGTTCCAATGATAGATGTACAACAAATGTACGTCCAAGGTAGCTTAGAAAAGTGCATTCGGATTTTAGTCCACGCCTACATCAAATCTTCCACTACCGTAAGTCATGTCTATTTACGTCATGCTTCTCAACTTCGTCCTGACTGGAATTTACCCCAGCCGTTACAAGCATCACAGTCAACAATAGAATCAAAGGTGTAGAATACATCCATATTCTATGTAATAATACTTAAGAAATTATGAAGTTTGACGGTAGTGACGCTACTCAACCCAGATCTATTGGTGGAAGAATCTTCACTGACCGAGGAACCGGAGTTCGGGTAAAGTCAGAAGACTTTATGACGATTGTATCTAAAAGTGAAGAACCTCTAGTTGTTGAAACAGCGGAAGGATTTTTTACCAAGATTTATAAATATGCAACTGCCTACAAAGGTTTTGTGTTTTTCACTGAATCCTTAAATCGATTGCAATTTACCGCTCAAACCGAAATCATACAGGCTCAAAGTATATCTAGCGACATTTAAAAATGTTATGGGGGATGGGGCAATGGGCATGGGGCATGGGGCATGGGAAATTTAAGGTAAATACTATTTATCTAGTCCCTAATCCCTAATCCCCAATCCCCAATTTCATGGCGGGCCCTATTCTTTTTTCGGATGAAAACGGATTCCTAAAACTAAGTCATAGATAAATTCAAAAAAATCTTTCTTTTTGAGTAAACCTAGTGATTGATGGCATTCTTTTTCATCCAAAAGGGGCTTCATTAGATGATATGTAGGTTGGTAATTATACCAGGGTATAGAAGGCCATAAATGATGAATAAGATGATAATTTTGCCCTAAAATCAAGATATTTAGAATCGGGTTGGCGTAAACCCGAGCATTTTTCCAGCGATTGCGTTCTACGAAGGGACGATGAGGCAAATAGTCAAAAAATAAACCAAGTGCTAACCCAACGATGCCTGATGGTACAAACCAGAAATTGAGAATGTAACCTAGGAAGTGAAACTGCAGGGAACAAATTACAATAGCTAGGACGATAAGGCGACTTATGAACCATTCGAGAAGTTCATTTTTGCGCCATAAACGTCGTTTAAAGAAAAATATCTCGTGATAGAAAAAGCGAACCGCAATTAACCATAACGGACCACCTGTAGAAACATAATGGTCTGGATCGTTTTCTGGGTCATTAACATGTCCATGATGTTGTAAATGCACTCGCGTAAATACTGGAAATGCAAAAGCAAGCATCAAGGCACTACCATGTCCCATTAGGGCGTTAATTATCCGATTGCGATGAGCTGCCTGGTGGCAAGCATCATGAATCACGGTACCAGAAATATGCAAGGCGATAATGTTCATGCAGAAGCATATCCAATGTTGCCATTGCCAAACCCAATAACCTAATACAGACAGAACAACAATTCCAATAGCCGCTAAAAACATTAGCAGAGTCAGATTGAACCCACCGGGTGGGCACAAAAATTCCTTGGGGGGGACTGTCAGTGGCTTGGGTGCCTCCGACGTCAGCATTGTCAACTCCTTATTTACCAAATATTTGCGAGTATACGACACAGACTGACGAATAATAAAGTTTTGTGTACCAACATTTATTTACATTTTTACATTTATTGGTTGTCAGTCAACAGTTATTCGTTACCAGGGAGTAGAAGCGCCAATTTTAGATTTTAGATGTTAGATGTTAGATTTTAGATTTTGCATTGAATAAGTCCGGCATTAGCCGTATCTAAACAAGTTTGAGGTGGGAGTAAGTTTATTTAATTCCCTCCCACGAGTTATCAATAATAAAAAGGCAACAATTTGTCAAAGTATTATGAGACAATTTTCAAAGCTTGCGAATTTAATAATTAGAATGCGTTTCTAGCCACAGACAAAAGTTCCAGTTTCATCTACGATTGTTCCCTAGCTAGAACCGCCATATAGCAGCCCTTATGCAATTAAGAGATTCAGTACGCCGGACAAAAATTGTCGCTACGATTGGACCCGCTACCAGCAGCCCTGAAGTCCTTAAGGCTCTGATTGAAGCAGGTGCAACAACACTGCGGCTTAATTTCTCTCATGGAACTCATGCCGATCATCAACGTAATATTCGGTTGATTCGGCAAACTGCTTTTGAATTGAATAAACCAGTGGCGATTCTGCAAGATTTGCAGGGTCCCAAAATTCGTTTGGGTAAGTTTGAAAATGGCTCGATAGTTCTTGCCAAGGGCGATCGCTTTACTTTAACCAATCGCCCGGTTGTGGGTACTCAGGAAATCAGCTGTATCACTTATCAACATTTAGCTGAGGAAGTCCCCGTAGGTGCGAATATTCTGCTCGATGATGGACGAGTGGAAATGCAGGTTGTAGAAGTAAATAAAGCAAAAGGCGATCTACATTGCCGCGTCACTGTGGAAGGTAAGCTTTCTAACAATAAGGGTGTTAATTTCCCTGGCGTTTATTTATCTATCAAGGCGTTAACCGATAAAGACCGTGAAGATTTAATATTCGGTTTAGACCAAGGTGTGGATTGGGTTGCACTTTCTTTTGTCCGCAACCCTCAAGATATGATGGAAATTAAGGAGTTAATTTCTAGCGCCGGAAAACAAGTACCAGTAATTGCCAAAATCGAAAAGCATGAAGCAATTGAACAAATGGAAGAGGTTCTGGCTTTGTGTGATGGTGTAATGGTCGCCAGAGGTGATTTAGGTGTAGAACTTCCCGCAGAAGATGTGCCGGTACTACAAAAGCGTTTAATTACTACTGCAAATCGCTTGGGTATCCCTATCATTACTGCTACCCAAATGTTGGATAGTATGGTTAGCAATCCTCGTCCTACTCGGGCAGAAGTATCCGATGTTGCCAACGCCATCTTAGATGGTACGGATGCGGTGATGCTTTCCAATGAAACAGCTGTAGGTAAATATCCGGTTGAAGCTGTCGCAACAATGGCACGCATCGCCGAACGCATCGAAAAAGAAGATGTACCAAACAAAAATGTAAATCAAAAAGCAGACCCCAGGCGTTCGATTCCTAATGCTATTTCCCAAGCGGTAGGTCAGATTTCCGAACAACTCAATGCTGCAGCAATTATGACTCTTACTCAGAGTGGTGCTACTGCTCGTAATGTTTCTAAATTCCGTCCTCGTACTCCTATTTTGGCAATCACGCCCCATGTAAATGTAGCCAGACAACTGCAATTAGTATGGGGAGTTAAGCCTTTATTAGTTTTGGAATTACCTTCTGCTGGTCAAACTTTCCAAGCGGCAATTAATGTCGCTCAAGAGAAAAATTTATTAAATGAAGGTGATTTAGTTGTCATGAGTGCAGGTACTCTTCAAGGAGTTTCCGGGTCAACAGATTTGGTTAAAGTTGAAGTAGTAACTGCGGTACTCGGGCAAGGAATAGGGCTTGGACAAGGTTCTGTCAGTGGTCGGGCACGTGTAGCTAATACCGGTATAGAATTAAACAATTTCAATCCCGGAGAAATTTTAGTTGCCCCCCGCACAAATGCAGATTTTGTCGAAGCAATTCGCAAATCTGGCGGTATTATTACTGAAGAGGAAAGTCTAACTTCTCACGCTGCCGTTATTGGTCTACGTCTCGGGGTACCCGTAATTGTTGGTGTTAAAAACGCAACGCAAACAATTCGAGATGGAGCTATTTTAACTATGGATACACATCGGGGTATAGTTTATTCCGGTGCCGTGGGAACACGCTAAATATAGTTAGTTGTAAGGAGCAACCCCACGAGGGGGAATTCAAAATTCCGCCATTCCGCCATTGTTTAAACCCCCTCGCTAGGAATGAGTAAGGAGTAACGAGTA
>DESS01000060.1:0-3596 GCA_002361335.1 Richelia sp. UBA3308 | reverse complement strand
GAGTAAGGAGTAAGGAGTAATAACTAACAACTAACAACCAACAACTAACAACCAACAACTAACAACTATCAACTAACAACTAACAACTAACAACTAATATATTTTTTTAATACTTCGGTGGTGGCTTGTCCTGTTTTCTCCCAACTGAAGTTACTGACTTGCTTTAAACCTTTTATAGAAAGCTGCGATCGCAATTGTTTATTAGTAGCAATTTGTTGCATTGCATCAGTAATTTCCCTGGTATTATAGGGATTAATGAGAATAGCAGCATTCCCAGCAACTTCGGGTAAAGAGGAAAGATTAGAAGTGATTACAGGAGTACCACAAGCCATCGCTTCTAAAACGGGAAAACCAAATCCTTCCCAAAGACTGGGGAAAACTACAGCAAGGGCTTGATTAATAATTTTTGGTAGTTCTTTATGAGCAACGTAGTCAAGAAATTTAACTTGATGCTTAATGCCTAATTCCTTAATTTGAGAGTGCAATTTGGGAGTATTACGTTTATTGAAAGAACCTGCAAACCATAATTGGTAGTTTTGATCATTCTTTAATTGCTGTTTTAACTCAGCGAAAGCCCTTATAAGCCGATGTAAGTTTTTATGCCAGTCATGTCTACCAATATAAAGAAAGTAGGGGGGATTTTGATTATTGTTTATTGTTTCAGGAAGTAAACGAAAATTATTTGCATCATAGGCTAATGGAATTGGCGTAATTTTCCTAGCAGGAATATTATAAAAATCACAAATATCTTTTGCTGTAGCGTTGGAATTACAGATTATATGCTGGGCTTGTGCGAGTACTTGAGGAATATAGTAACGGTGATAATATTTCAGTAGTGAGGGTTTGGGAAACCGTAGAGGTATTACGTCATGTACGGTAATGATGTAACGACAGTTAGAATATAAAGGTGCTTCGGGTTGCGGAGAAAATAAAAGTTTAGACTTTAGCTTACTATAGATTTGCGGTAATTTAGACTGGGTCCATACAAGTCTGTCAAAATGGCCTCTACTGCCTTGAGCGGGTGTAAGATTATCTGGTATTGGATAGCAATTGAAATTTGAATAGTTAGTACTGGTTAGTAATGTAGGTTGAAGATGTTCTAAATAAGGAAGAAGTAAGGTAGCATAATTACTTATACCTGTAGGCTTAGAGAAAACAACTGATAAATTAACTAATAGTTCGCTCATTTATATAGAAGTTCAATCAATACATCACATGATATATAGAATTTATCAGTTATGTGTAAAATAAAATACAGATGTTGATGTGATTTTTTGATACAGTAATTTTACTAGCCCTGAGTAGGGTTAACTTTTATCTAATACATTGGAACAAAGTATAATTTAGTAAATACGACTTTGAGTGTACTCAAAATTCATCTAAAACAAGACTTGTATGATGTCCGGCAAATTACTTACTATATAACCCACATTACCTTTATGGCGGTTATTACCCACCATTACTCATTACTCATTACTCATTACTCATTACTCAACCCCCACAGCTTGGGCTAGTTTAACCGGACATGATATAAGTCTCATAAAAGCTTGAATCACGAGTCTAGACAATTAAAATTTATTGGTAAGATGTCAAATATAAAACATCAAAACTAAATAATTATTGGTATGATGGTTTTATCTTAGGTTTGTGATTTAGTTGCCTACCGTACATTAATAGACCGTAGAATTTACCAAATGCTATTTTAGGTCTAACAAAAATTAAAATTAAGGCATAAATAAAGAGCCGAGTTAATCTAGCGATCAAAATAAAATCATTAGTATATCTTTTTAAAGTTAATAGATAACTGTAGGTACTATGTTTCATTTTTTGGGAAACATATCTATTTGTAATTGATGAAGGCTGGTGTAGCACGCCAAATTCTTTAGTAATTGCAATTAAATATCCTTGATTGGCATAGCGTCTACAAAAATCAAAATCTTCGTAATAGAGAAAGTAAGCATCGTCAAATTGCGGACAATCATAAAAATTACGTAGATTAACTATTAGGCTACAGCCAGAAACCCAATCACAAAATATATAGGGAGCATTTGTATTTGTCAATAAATCTTGAGTCTTAATTGTTCCGGTTTTAGCAATGAAACGTCCCCCAGCGAACCAAATTTCATCTTCGGGGGTATGAATGAT
Organism: Richelia sp. UBA3308; assembly: GCA_002361335.1. Taxonomy (GTDB): domain Bacteria; phylum Cyanobacteriota; class Cyanobacteriia; order Cyanobacteriales; family Nostocaceae; genus Rivularia. Next base: position 1,451 of record DESS01000060.1, on the reverse strand, counting down.
TGTACCAAGAATAGAAATTTCGGGATATAACTGGAAAAATTGGTTTACTTTTTCTAAAGAATTATCTGATAAATAAGCATCTGGGTTAATTATCCAAACGACTGCTTGGGAATCTCGGTTGTAAATCCACTTCATGCCATAATTACAGGCACAACCGAAACCCATATTATATCCAGGATCGAGAATCTGGACAGATTCACTTTCGAGTTGTTTAATAGAATCATCTTCCGGGGAATTGTTGATGATAAGAGTTTTGTGCTCAATATTTTCACCAACAACTAAGGAACCAATCAATTTGGCAATCAGTTCCGTTGAATAGTAATTAACGGTTAGGAAGTAAATCACGATAGCTCAATTTGACAGTCGTCACCAATCATAAATCGTAAGGCTTTTGGGCGACGAGGTGCGAGAGTGACTTGCGCCCTTTGCCCAATTAAACTATCAATAATTCTTCGATCAATTCCGGATATCTTGGCACCTGCCAAAACTACACTATGCTCCAATTCAGTATCTATTAAAGTCGATTTGTCAGCAATACTGGTATAAGGACCAATAAAGCAATTCTCTAAATGACAATTATTACCAATAATCACTGGACCTCTAATTGTACAATTGACGACTTGAGAACCATAGCCAATTTTTACTCTACCAATTATTTGACTTTGAGCGTCTACTTTTCCTGAAATAGATGTTTGTAAGCTTGTGTCGAGAATTAAACGATTAGCTTCGAGTAAATCATCCTTTTTTCCGGTATCTAGCCACCAACCTTCAAGTTTACAGGCTAATACTTGCGCCTTTTGAGTGATTAAATATTGAATCGCGTCAGTAATTTCTAGTTCACCTCTTGCAGAGGGTTGAATACAAGCAATGGCTTGATGAATAATCTCGGAAAAAAAATAAACTCCTACTAAGGCTAAATTGGAAGGAGGAACTTTTGGTTTTTCAATTAATTCTAAAACTTTGCCACTTTCATCTACCCTAGCCACTCCAAAGGCACTGGGATTTTGAACAGCACGCAATAATATCAATGCATCCTGCTGTTGCTGTTGAAATTGTTTGAGAAAATAACTCAAGTCTCCTTGTTGAATCAGATTATCACCTAAGTACATGACAAAAGGAGAATTTTCTAAGAAAGGGCGGGCTACTTTTACCGCATGGGCAAGTCCTGCCGGTTGCTCTTGTAATATATAGGTAATATTAGCTCCAAATCTATCCCCATTTCCGGTTTTTGCTTGAACTTCATCTCCAGTCTCTGGTGAGATAATGATACCTATATCAGTAATACCAGCTGTTACCATTTCTTCGATGCCATACCATAAAATAGGTTTATTTGCAACAGGTACGAGTTGTTTAGCCCCGGTGTAAGTAAGGGGACGTAATCGGGTACCTTTACCGCCAGAGAGGATTAGTGCTTTCATCGAATTTTAAAATTGGGTATTGGGCATGGGGCA
>DESS01000399.1:14065-14229 GCA_002361335.1 Richelia sp. UBA3308 | reverse complement strand
GCTTTAATTAACCCATCAATATTAGAAATATTCCCACCAGTTACCCTGTTGATAATGTTATTTATGTCAACAGCATTCTGAAAGTGAACTTCGCTACCGGATGGAACTCCAAACTTCTCAAAACTATGAAATAAATTACCTCCCGCTTGGGTACCGCCAGTAAT
>DESS01000399.1:0-14042 GCA_002361335.1 Richelia sp. UBA3308 | reverse complement strand
GGTAAATTATCGACTACAGAATTATTTGGTAAAGTATTATCCGGAACTACTTCTTGTGCTTTTGCGACATTCGTGGTAGATAAGAGTGCACCCAAAATAATTAGCTTAGCTGCTAATTTCCAATTACAGTTGCCAAAAGACATGATATCAATTGTCATTTACTACTGTTGAGATTATTTTACTGCTGAAGGTGAGCCGAAATCATAAATAATTCGTCCCTAATGTATATATAGGGTTTAGTGACTCTGACTTATGCACTTTGATCGTTAAGAATTGATATTTAGTTATAAAATCTTTTGGCATCGCTATTATATATATTTTTTTGCACTCTCGGGGCGCTGAGGAATACCCACCACGAACGCAGAATTTTTTTATTATGTTTTATAATACCAAAGCAACCAGAAAATATATGAAAGTGCTTATTGTGGTACGGGCATCCCTGCCCGTACTAATTTAACAACAATACGTTAGAGAATTAACTACACACCAGGATATAAAAAAGATTCAGACTTCTCTTACATTCCCTAAGCCATCATTACAGATTGTTACTTTGTTTATCAAAAATGAGACGTTTTCAATTGAAATCTCTTATTTTCATGAGTGGAGAATAAATATATAGTCTTCTATGTATAAGCCTTTTCTGAAATTTTTAGAGCAAGAACTGTTTAACCGGTTTGATTTACAAGCTCGAACAATACCTTCCGGCTTAGAATGCAAAGTTAGCGATCGCGGTAGGCATCCAGCAACTATTCGCAGTTGGTGTTATGAATGTCCCGAGTTAAGAAAAATCCGCTACACCTATATTGATGCTGGGCAAAGCGCTCAAATTTTTAATAGTGTTATTTATCCTAGCCACCACTACGATATTCCACTTTTAGGAATAGATTTTTTATCCTTTGGCAAAGTCAAGAATCTGATTGTTCTTGATTTTCAACCTTTATTTTCAGATGAATTATATCAGAGAAAATATGTAGAAAAATTAAAATATTTGCATCAAAAATATCCAGACTTGGCGCAAAATCTAGAAATGAAGTTTTATGATGCGAATAAATATTTCTCTAAGTATTTACTTTTCGCCAAAACTGACGAGCAAACTGTAGCAACTCGGGTATTCGCAGCTTTTCAAGATTATGTAAAACTGTATTGGCAAATGCTCGAAAATGCACAAAAGCTAACAGCACCAGAAGATATCAAACGTATTGTCAAGGCTCAAAAAGACTACGACCAATATAGCGCAGATCGCGACCCCGCATCCGGTCTATTTAGCAGTTATTTTGGTCATGAATGGTCAGAACGTTTTCTTTATGAGTTCTTATTTGAAGACGCTGTTCCTCTTGCTGTCAGTGCGGCAAAAAAATAACTTTCCTATGTGGTAACTGGGATTTTAAATAAAAAAACAAACTATCGGGCGATGGTTGAAGGTTCTGGCGGTTAAAACCGCTACTACCCGAGACAAAGTCCACCTGGGTGGACTAATGAATTTTAAACCTGTGTTAGCGTTACCCTAACGGGTAAGCAAGCTGAAGGCATAGCGTCGTGTCCGATAGGACATAGTGCGGCGAGTGCGTGTCCGTACCTTTATGTCGTCCCGGAGGGACTTAGAACAGATAAAATCGCCAGGAAAAGTTTGAAAAACAAGACAATCTAAAATCTAAAAAAATCTAAAATCCAGTGATATCAAGTCCGGCTAATTACTTACTATCTATATAACCCACATTACCTTTATAGCGGTTATTATCTATTACTTATTACTCATTACTTATTACTCATTACTCATTACTCATTACTCATTACTCATTACTCCTTACTCCGAAACGAGTTCACTCCCACAAATACGATAACTGTTTAACCGGACATGATATGACACTTTATCAACCATTTCTCGATTATGGGATTTCATACATGAAATCCCGCTTGCAGCTTGAAGATTATCCCATACCCTCCGGGTTTGAGTCTAAATCTGCCCTGGTAGGCAAAGGCAAGAATCAATACGAAGTTGTGACTACTAGTTATGGCTTTCAATCATCCAAATTACGACAAATTAGAGCCGCACACGTTCAAGGGGGTGACTCGTTACAAGTTTTAAATTTTGTGATATTCCCCCAACTAAATTACGATCTTCCCTTCTTTGGCGCTGATTTAGTAACTTTACCAGGAGGACATTTGATTGCTCTTGATATGCAACCTTTATTCTCAAATGCGGAATATCAAGAAAAGTATACACAGCCAATTCTACCAATTTTTCAGGCTCATCAAAAATATTTACCTTGGGGAGGAGACTTCCCCGAAGAAGCAAAACCGTTTTTCTCTCCCGCTTTCTTATGGACTCGTCCCCAAGAAACTTCTATAGTGGAAAATCGGGTGTTTGCTGCCTTTAAAGAATATCTTGCCGCTTACCTGGATTTTGTCGAACAAGCAGTTGCGATCGCCGACTCTCAAAGCTTAGCAGCCATTGAATCAGCCCAATTAAAATATATCCGTTATCGCGCCGAAAAAGATCCTGCAAGGGGAATGTTCAAGCGCTTCTACGGTGAAGAATGGACGGAAGAGTACATCCACGGCTTTCTATTTGACTTGGAAAGAAAATTAGCCCCCGCAGTCTAATATTGCTTAAATCATACACTACTTAAATGATATAGTAATTTTTAAGACTTGAAAATCAGAGTAACTAAAAAGCACATACATAATAATTGATTTACTACATTCTTATAAGTATGACATCAGCTTTTAATAGTAAAATTAGTTACTTCATGTTAGTGGAATATGGCTTTCAAATTTTCAAAAATTTACACAAATATCTGTAGAATTCTTCTGAGGAGAGGTCAAATTTTTGCTCAAAATATAAAGAAAAGTTAAAAAGTGAGAACAAAATCATAATATTTCGTAAGAAATAAGAAGCCAGCAGAATGATATAAACAAAATATAAGAAAAAACAGATAACGATCGACCCTCAGAGGTCTGATGGTAGGGGTTTTTCAGCTTTTCATCGAAATGTGAAGTTTTGTGATAATTCCTAAGTTAGGTAACCCCCAAATCATAAACTAATATCTTGGTATCTGTTTTTGAATCTCTACAACTGCGGATGGCAGTATGAGAGTAAATCAAACTGAATATTTCAGTTGAGAAGTCAACAAGTTATAGACCGAGCAGATAGGAGATTAGAAAAATGTTAGATGCTTTTGCAAAAGTAGTATCCCAGGCTGATACACGCGGAGAATATCTTAGTACCTCCCAATTGGATGCCTTGACAAACATGGTCAAGGAGGGAAACAAGCGTATGGATTCTGTAAACCGGATTACCAGCAATTCTTCAACAATTGTTGCTGATGCAGCTCGCGCTTTGTTTGCGGAACAGCCCCAATTAATCGCTCCTGGTGGAAATGCTTACACCAGCCGTCGCATGGCTGCTTGTTTGCGTGACATGGAAATCATCTTACGTTATGTCACCTATGCAATCTTCTCCGGTGATGCGAGTGTATTAGATGACCGTTGTTTAAACGGTTTGCGCGAAACCTACTTAGCATTGGGTACACCCGGCGCTTCTGTTGCAGTAGGCGTACAAAAGATGAAAGATTCTGCACTCTCCATTGTTGGCAATACCAGTGGTATCACCCCAGGAGATTGTAGCGCTCTAATGTCAGAGATCGCTAGCTACTTCGATCGCGCAGCAGCAGCAGTGGCATAAGTCCACCTTTCACGGCGATTAATTGAAAATTGTCACTGGCACATAAAAGCTTTCAAACAAAACTTTGTAAAAAAAGGGAGATACCCAACCAATGAAAACACCCCTTACCGAAGCGGTTTCAGCAGCAGATTCCCAAGGACGCTTTTTGAGTAGTACAGAAATTCAAATTGCCTTTGGTCGTTTTCGTCAAGCTCAAGCTAGCTTAGAAGCAGCAAAAAGTCTGACTGCTAATTCTCAGCGTTTGGCAGAAGGTGCAGCACAAGCGGTGTACAACAAATTTCCTTACACCACCCAAATGCAAGGACCTAACTATGCTTCTAGTGCTACAGGTAAAGCTAAGTGCGTGCGTGACATTGGCTACTACTTACGGATGATCACTTACTGCTTAGTAGTAGGTGGTACCGGACCAATGGATGATTACCTCATCTCTGGTTTAGCAGAAATCAACAAAACCTTTGAGTTGTCTCCTAGCTGGTATATTGAAGCTTTGAATTACATCAAGGCTAACCACGGTTTAAGCGGAGATCCCGCTGTTGAGGCTAATTCTTATATTGACTACGCTGTCAACACTCTGAGCTAAGAGATTAGCGATACTCACTCGTTAAAGAGTAGTTTTTTAGCCCGGAAAGTTAACCAGCTCTTGTGGCAATTGGCTAGGGGTTGTTTACCTTTCCGGGCAGTCTTATTTTACGATCACAGAGTAGAGTTGGGGTGAATAGTGAATAGTCAGTGGTGAATAGTCAGTGGTGATAAGGCTTTTTAGAGGCGAAGACTGTTCTCTTTGAGAACTCGGTTTACATTGCGGTAAAATAGCCCTTGTTTATTTGTACCGACTTATTTAAATTAAAAAACTTTTATTTAGTTTAACTTATGTTGGCTCAAAGGTTTAACTGGTATGAACAAAACCGTTGCTCTGTTGATAGATGTCCTTTGATATGCTACTTGCCTGAATTAACGGAGTTGAAGATAGGACAATAAATCGTCCGACATACTAAACATCTTGGACATTTTAGACTACACTTAAGAAGTAGTTTAAAGGATCTTGATGTCAACTAATTATGTACCACCAAGAGTTGCTGCCTCTAGACTTGGAGTCAGTACCAAAACCCTTGAAAGGTGGCTCGAAGCGGGGAAAATCGAAGGAATCTTTACCCAAGGTGGTCAAAGAAGATACAACCTCGATTCAGTTATCCCTGTTCGACCTGGTAATCCAAAAGACGAAGGAATTACCATCTTATATGCCAGAGTTTCAAGCCGCAGTCAAAAAGCTGACCTTGAACAACAAGTTAACTTTCTTAAGTCTCGTTATCCCGATGCAGAAATCATTACCGACATCGGAAGCGGACTCAACTTTAAGCGAAAAGGTCTTAAAACCTTACTGGACAGAGTTCTCAACAACGCTATCAAACTTGTTGTCGTTGCCCACAAAGATAGGCTTTGCCGCTTTGGGTTCGATATTATCGCATGGCTCTGTAATCGGCAGCAGACTGAAATACTGGTTCTCGACCAAAAAAACCTCAGCCCAGAACGAGAAATGGTCGAAGATATCCTTGCCATTGTCCACGTCTTTAGCTGTAGATTGTACGGACTTAGAAAGTACAAAAAACAAATCTCTGAAGACAGTGAGTTACCGAGTGTACCCAAGTAAAGAACTTGCTGTTATTTGGAAAAAATGGGTTGCTGCGGTGAGGAAAGTTTATAACATTTCTATCGCTTATCTAAATCAAAATCAAAAGTTTGAACATATTGGTAATAAAGGTGGAAAAATGGGGTTTAGAACAATGCTTAAAGCAACTGGATTAATACCTCAATGGTGTTTAGATTTAAACGTATCTAAAATACTAGATAACGCATCAATGTCAGCGTACAAAGCATGGTCAGAAACCGCAAGAAATCCTAAGTTCATAGGCAAGGGTAAAAACAAGAAGCCTCACCCACAAGCAGGATTAAAAATAGCTAAATTTCGTAGTGTTCGCGACCAAAAGTTAACAATTAAATTTGACCCCACGGCTTATAAGAATGGTACATGGATGGTGTCAACCACAAAGCATCTACCAAAGCCAGAATTTAAGGGACAACGGTTTTGTATTTTAACAAATGGCTCTACGGAATTGACCTATAATAAAGGTCGCTGGTTTGCGAACTTCCCTGTTGAGTACGAGGTTACAAGCAAAATTACTAACAAAGTAATAGCACTAGACCCTGGTGTTAGAACGTTTATTACAGGCTTTGATGGTAGCGATTTCTTAGAGTTTGGAAACGGAGATTTTAACAAAATCGCTAAACTTTGCTCCCACCTTGACAAACTTAAATCAAAGCATGATAAATCTAAAGGACATAGTTTTAAGCGATTACGCTATAAGCTACGTCAAGCTATGGAAAGAATCAGAACAAGGATTAAAAACCTACGTTCTGAGTGCCATAAACAAGTAGCGTCGTATCTTGCTCGTAATTACGATGTAATTGTGCTTCCAACTTTTGAAACTTCTGATATGGTGGTTAAAAAGAAACGGAAGTTAAAGAACAAAACAGCACGAGCAATGATGACTTGGGCGTTCTATCAGTTTTCTCAAATCCTAGAACATTTGTGTTTCCGTTACGGTTCCAAATTGGTGAGAATAACTGAAGAATATACTTCAAAGACTTGCACTAAATGTGGGCACGTTCATAGAAAACTTGGTAGTTCTAAGAACTTTAAATGCCCAAACTGCGGTTACGAAATTGACCGAGATTTTAATGGAGCCGTCGGGATTTTCCTGAAGGCGATGTGGGATACCACCTTCACTAACGGGCGTTGGTGATGTTGTACTAGATATCGAGAATGTCTTAGATGTTCAAAGATGTCCAGGTTAAAAGTATCAGTACGTCACCAATACCAAAAATTTAATTTATTTATTTTTAATTAAATATCATTATTGATAACTATATTTATGGCTATGTCAGATTCAGAAAATTTAGAATCTCCCAATGGTGAATCTTTAACAATAGAGCAGGCGATCGCAAATCTTCAAGGAAGCGATCGAGGTAGTCGTTATTATGCAGCTTGGTGGCTTGGTAGATTTCGCATTCAGGAAGAAGCGGCAATTAAGGCTTTGATTGCAGCCTTGGATGATAATAGCGATCGCACTCCTGATGGCGGTTATCCTTTACGACGGAATGCCGCTAGAGCCTTGGGGAAATTAGGAGACACTCGTGCCGTACCACCATTAATTGCCTGCTTAGAATGCTCGGATTATTACGTGCGGGAGTCAGCAGCAGAATCCTTGGGAATGTTAGATGATAGCGGCGAAAGTATTCCCAAATTGCTCGAAATGTTGGAAATAAAGAATATTGAAACTCAAACCGTTGAAACTGCTGTCTACCAACCCTACAGTGCGATCGTTGAAGCTTTAGGAAACTTGAATGCCCATGATGCAATTGAAAATATTAAGCCATTTTTAAAGCATTCCGTAGAATTGGTAAAATATTCAGCTTTACGAGCAATGTATCAATTGACTCAAGAACCTTGCTATGGCGACGAACTTGTGAAAGCATTAGATGGAGAAAATTTACAATTGCGGCGATCGGCTTTAGCTGATTTAGGAGCCATAGGTTATTTGAATGCAGCAGAAACTATTAGCGAGACATTAGCAGAAAACAGTCTTAAATTAATTTCTCTCAAAGGTATTTTAGAACATCATTTAGAAATGCCCTCTTATGGAGCAGAGCCTACTATATCTGACGTAAACATTCGGATTATGAAACTTATGGATAGTCTTTTATAATAATTTAGAACTAGTATATAAAATCACCAATTATTGCAATTAAAAATTATAGGAATTAGCAAAAAGGCACATTTTTTTGTCGGGTGGGTGACATCACGTCCGGCTAATTACTTACTATATAACCCTTTTGAAAAGATGGAGGTTATGATCTATTACTCATTACTCATTACTCATTACTCATTACTCATTACTCATTACTCATTACTCATTTTAAAATCTAAAATCGAATGACAAATAACACTTTAAAACTAATTCAAGCTGTAGAAGAAGCAGACTCCTCCGATAAATTATTAGATGCTGTCAAAGCCCTTGCTGAAGTTCGTCAAAAAACAGCAACGGATACTTTAATAGCCGCTTTGGGTTATAACAACCCAGGGGCAGCAGTTGCAGCAGTGGATGGTTTAGTTGCACTAGGAGAAGCAGCAGTAGAGCCTTTACTAGAAAAAATTGACGATTATAACTACGGAGCCAGAGCTTGGTCAATTCGCGCACTTGCAGGCATTGGAGATCCCCGTGGTTTGGAAATATTGTTAACAGCAGCAGAAACAGACTTTTCCTTAAGCGTGCGCCGAGCTGCTGCTAGGGGTTTAGGCTGTATTCGTTGGTCTAATATGGAACCATTACTAGTATGTAAGAACCAACAAAGAGTTTTTCAAGTGTTGTTACAAGTCTCCCAAGATCCGGAATGGGTTGTACGTTATGCAGCGGTTTTTGGGTTACAGTATTTAGGTATTAATGCCTTTAATTATCAGCGAGATTTAATACCACAAATAATCACGAAATTAGATGATATTGCTCGGTTAGATACAGAATTAGCAGTTAGAGCTAGAGCTGTAATGGCAAAAAAGGAATTGTAAAAATGTCTACCATCGAAATTTATCCTTTAGATACAAAAGAAACAGACAAGATTATTGAAATCTGTTCCAGTGCCTTTGACAATTATCCACTCATGGAATTTTTCTTTGGAAATCAATATAAACAATCGATAAAACACTTGATGAAATTCATTTGCAATCAATAATTTTTAGTTAATAACTTATTTTTAGGTGCTTTTATAGAAGAGAAATTGCAAGGTTTTGCTTTTATAACTACTCCAGAAAAATCAAAAAACGATAATGATATTGAAATGATGCCAACATCTTCAGAAGAAGAATTGGCAACATCTATTGGTGAACAAGCTCTGATACGAATAGAAGCATATTCTAATTTAAAAAAGGCAAATAAACCCCCCTCTCCTCATTTCTACATTAATATCCTTGCCGTACATCCACAAAGTCAGGGCAAAGGAATTGGTAGAGCACTTCTTGCAAAAGTTCATCAGATGTCAGAAGAAGATCCTATATCTTCCGGTGTAGCCCTCGATACCCAAAGCCAAGAAAACGCAGACTACTATCAACGTTTCGGCTATGACATTTTTAGTACTGCAGAACTAGAAAACGTCAAAAATTGGTTTATGTTTCAACCTGATTAAATAAAATAAGGTTAAAGGTAATATCCAATAACTGCTAAGAACTAAGAACTAAGAACTAATAACTAATAACTAATAACTAATAACTAAATCTGTTAAAGTATCCGTTAAACGATGACTTTCCATTGGTAAAACATCCGAACCATGCATGATTTTCTGAGTCATTACAAAGTGAACAAGGGAACCAACGAAAATTCTTGCTGTAGCTTCAGGATCTGATATATTAAGTTCTTTATGAGATAGGAAATAATCGTGAAGAGTATCTATAACAGGCTTAATTAAACTTTCAACACAAAATTGAGCAATTTCAGGAAAACGCCCAGATTCTCCGATTAAGACTCGCATAAACGCCATATACTCATCATCATGGAACATTTCGTTCAAAGCTTTAACTGCTAACTCCTGTAGTACTTTTTTGGGTTCTCCTTCTAATTTTTTAGTTCCAAAAACTGACTGAAACCGCTCCTTTGCTAATCTTTCTACTAATGCTTTAAAAAGTCCTTTCTTATCTTGAAAGTGGCTGTAAACAGTTGCTTTTGAAACACCTCCCGACGCTGCTACTCTATCCATACTAGTACCGGCGTAGCCATGCACCAAAAACTCCTGCATCGCTCCTTTCAAAATTTGCTCTACTTTATCATTGGAGTTTTCAGTGTAAGTTTCACTAAGCTTTAAAAGTCCCATTTTGTACCGATTTTTTGTTACGTAATCTTAATTGATTTTTTGTAAGTCTACCGCTCGTAAAAATCTGGACATATTTACTAATATGTAGACAGAACTAGACAGTTACCTTAGTAATCTTAGTCCAAAGATCTAAAACCACAGGGATAAACGGCAATCCCTCTATCCCATCCATAAAGTTTGGGATTACTTTTCTTGCGATATTCAAACTTCCGTTGATATCAGCATTTATTGTTTTACCAGTACTTGTTTTATATAAACCGCGTTTTACGCGTTTACCAATTTTCTTTACCAAACCCTATTGAGATTAGCAGAAAAAAATGGGATCCGTTTATACGTAACCCTCCGTGAATCCGCGAAACCTACAAACAGCAAAACTAAACTAGTCGGTTTAGTCTAATTGTATTATAAATAAGAAATAATCAAAATTCAGTATTTCTTGGGATGCCATGTTAGACGATCATTTGGTAAAAAACTCATTGGCTGCTGAAGCTTCTCGTCCCTCACGGTTAGTATTGACAGTAGCAGCTTTTGCTGTGGGTGGAGCTAGTATTTACGGCTTGCAACGCTTTAAAGGGGGAGAAATCGCAAAAACGTCCGCTAAAGCAATTCGGGCAATTCCAGATATAAAAACGGTGACAGCCCTGGGAAGACTTGAGCCAAAAGGAGAAGTAATTGAGCTATCTGCACCAGGGATGGCAGAAGCAAGCCGAGTTGAAAAGTTGCTGGTAAAGGAAGGAGATAAAGTTCAAGCAGATCAAGTAGTAGCGATTTTAGACAGCCGAGATACACTTATGGCGGCTTTTAAAGAAGCAAAAGAAGCCGTAAGAGTTGCTCAAGCAAACCTGAAAATGGTGAAAGCTGGCGCAAAACAAGGAGACATTGAAGCACAAAAAGCAGCGATAGCTCGTTTGCAAGCGGAACAAGATACGGAAATAAAAGCCCAGCAAGCAGCGATTAATCGATTACAAGTAGAAAAAAATACAGAATCCAAAGCACAACAAGCAGCAATTAATCGATTGCAAGCAGAAAAAATTAGAGAAATAGAAGCACAAAGAGCAACAATTGCTCGTTTAGAAGCGCAATTAGAAAATGCTCGCTTAGAATACCAACGTTATCAAAGCTTGTATAAAACAGGAGCTATTTCCATATCTTTGAGGGATAGCAAGGATTTAGTTTTGCAAACAGCAAAACAACAATTAGCACAAGCCAGAGCAAACCTACAACGTATCAAAGCTTCTAAAGAACAGCAAATAGCAGAAGCCCAAGCGAATTTAGAACGCATCCGCTCCTCGCGACAGCAGCAATTAGCTGAAGCAGAAGCGAACTTAGAACGTATTCAATCATCATTACAACAACAAATAAATCAAAGTAAAGCAACTTTAGAAAGTATTGCTGAAATTCGCCCAGTAGATGTACTAGTTGCTCAAACAGAAGTCAATCGTGCTGTAGCAGCAATGAATCGAGCAGAAGCAGATTTAAAGCAAGCTTACGTGCGTTCTCCTCAAGATGGTCAAATATTTGACATTAAGACTCGTCCAGGGGAAAGAGTCTCCGATGAAGGAATAGCCGAAATAGGAGAAACGAGTAGTATGTACGCCATAGTAGAAGTTTACCAAAGCGATGTTAATAAGATACGTTTGGGGCAAGAAGTCGAAGTATTAGCTGATGCCATACCGGATAAATTGAAGGGTATCGTAGATCAAATTGGCTTGCAAGTACAGCGACAAAATGTAATTAACAGCGATCCCTCTACAAATATAGATTCCCGAGTAGTAGAAGTTCACGTGCGATTAGACGATGAATCGAGCCAAAAAGCAGCGAGATTCACTAATTTACAAGTAAGAGCAGTAGTGGAAATATAAAGTGAGTTATTAGTTATTAGTTATTAGTTATTAGTTATTAGTTGTTAGTTGTTATTTGTTAGTTTCTTATTTTTCACAGGCAAATTTTATTACTTTATTTTCAAGAACAAAAATCAAAACTCCTAACTCCTAACTCCTAACTATTTTTCTTGCTCAATTGATGACAAATATTTGAATCAAAAATTCTCTTAGCGAAAATCTAAAATCTAAAATTTATATGATTGGATTGATCCAAAAATTACGACGACGAACTCCTCTAGGTTGGTTACAATTAACTCGTCAAAAAGGACGTTTACTAGTAGCGGTATCTGGGGTTGCTTTTGCCGATTTACTGATGTTAATGCAGCTTGGTTTCCAAAGTGCATTATTTAACAGTGCCACTCGCTTACATGATAGTTTAAGAGCAGATTTAGTATTATTAAGTCCACAAGCACTTAACTTACAAGATTTGTCTACCTTTACTCGAAGGCGACTTTATCAAGCGATGGATGTGCCCGGAGTCGCCACAGCAGAAGGAATTTACAACAGTCTTGTGACTTGGAAAAATCCCCAAACTAATCGCAATACACAAGTAATGATTATTGGATTTAATCCCGATAAACCGGCGTTTGATTTACCAGAAGTGAATCAAAATATTGATGCAATTAAACTACCAGATACCATTTTATTTGATGAAGCAACTAGAGGACAATACGACCAAGCAATTGCTAATATTAAACAAGGTCAAATTGTTAAAACAGAAATCAAAGGTCGAACTATAACGATTGCCGATTTATTTAAAGTCGGTGCCTCTTTCGCCGCTGATGGTACTTTAATGACTAGCGACCAAAACTTTTTAAGACTGTTTCCCAGACAAGATTCAGCAAGCGTAAATTTAGGTTTAATTCGCTTAAAACCAGGTTATGAACCCGAAGAAGTGGCAGCTAAAATAAAGTATCATCTTGCCAATGCCGATGATATAAAAGTATTAACAAAATCAGAATTTATTCAATTTGAAAAAGCTTACTGGCAAACTAATACTCCCATTGGATTTATTTTCAGTTTAGGTACAATGATGGGTTTTGTCGTGGGAGTAATAATTGTTTATCAAGTACTTTCCACAGATGTAAATGCCCATATAAAAGAATACGCGACTTTTAAAGCAATGGGATATCGAAATTTCTTTTTATTAAGCGTAGTTTTTGAACAAGCGATAATTCTAGCTTTATTAGGTTTTATTCCTGGGGCTGCAATTTCAACTGGGCTTTACGCACTAACCCGAAATGCAACTAATTTACCGCTTTACATGACTGTAGCACGAGCAATTCAAGTACAAGTAATGACAATTATTATGTGTATAATTTCCGGTGCTGTAGCCACTCGAAAAGTTCAATCCGCAGATCCGGCTGATATGTTTTAAATTTTAATCATGGAGGGATGAGGGGACAAGGGGATAAATAATTCTTAACAAGTAACGAGTAACGAGTAACGAGTAACGAGTAATGATTAACGAGTAACGAGTAACGAGTAACGAGTAACGAGTAACAAGCAACAACTAACAACTAATAACTAACAACTAAAGAGTAACGATTAACAACCAAAAACTAACAACTAACAACTAAAGAGTAACGAGTAACGAGTAACGAGTAACGAGTAACAACTAACAACCAACAACTAATAACTAACAACTAACAACTAATAACTAACAACTAACAACTAATAACTAATTAAACAAACTTTGTTAATTGCATCCGATAGCGTTCTTTTTTAGTAATAGCAATTTCTCCAACTTCTAAACGTCCTTTTCCGCGAATGGCGATTAAATCACCTGTTTTTACTTGATGAGAAGCTTGTTTAATTTCCTTCCAATTAACACGCACATCACCAGCATTGATTAAATCAACCATTTTGCTGCGAGACATGCCAAAACCAGCAGAGGCGATCGCATCTAATCTTAATGACGCTTCTACAGTGGTTAATTCTTTTTTCTTGGGTTCTCTTACTTTTAATTCGCTAAATTCTATCCTTTGAGTCTTGACAGGAACCGAACGTACCTGAGTTAGATTTGCTTCTAAAAAATCAGCTAATTCTGGTACGACAACTACCTGCGCTCCCCGTTCCCCAAGTACAATAATATCGCCGGTTTTATCCCTTACAATTCCCGTTCCCAACATTGCCCCTAAAAAATCACGGTGGCTAGCAGTATCAAAAAGGAAATTACCAGCAATATTCAAAGCAGTAAGCTCAACTTGAGATTCATCCAAAGGTAGTTCGCTGCGTGCGATCGCGATTCTTTTGCGCTCAGCTTGCGGATATCCCCCCCACGCTGATAATTCCACCTCCGTTAACCGACTAAAACCTTGTTGAATTTCTGCCAATTCCGGGGGAGAAAGGAAATCAGTAAAAACAACCTCCCAAGTTTTAATTGCCTGTTCGGCAAAATCAATTACACGGGCTACAGTATCTCGATTTTCAACATTTTTTAAAAGTTCTTCTCGTGGCAACATTTTATCAATTAGTTATTAGTTATTAGTTGTTAGTTGTTAGTTGTTAGTTGTTAGTTGTTAATTCTAAATTCTAAATTCTAAATTCTAAATTCT
>DESS01000172.1:13647-32978 GCA_002361335.1 Richelia sp. UBA3308 | reverse complement strand
CTATCAACTATCAACTAACAACTTCCTACATCAGCAAATTCTCTTTTGCCCATAGGGCGGCTTGGGTTCTGTCTCTTAACCCGAGTCGCCCTAAAATTTGCGTCACGTAGTTTTTTACAGTTCCTTCACTAAGATATAAAGTTTTAGAAATTTCTCGATTACTTTTTCCTTGAGATATTAAAGTTAATACTTCTAATTCCCTTTCGGTTAATTTGTGCTCAACATTGTTTTCTTTTACGGGAATTGGCGGGCGTAACTGAGCAAAAACTTTGGGAGCAATAGTCGGTCCTAATTGAGAATGACCTTGATGGATGGCGTGAATCGCTGCGGCTAATTGGGGTGCAGGAGTGTTTTTCAGTAGATAACCGAGTGCGCCAGCTTGTAAAGATTGCCAAATGTACTCATCTTCATCGAAAGTCGTCAAAACTAAAATTTTAATCCAAGGGAACTTTTGATGAATCTCGCGGGTTGCGGCGACTCCATCGCAAATAGGCATCCGCACATCCATGAGAATTACATCAGGTTGTAGTTCCTCGGTGAGGGAAATCGCTTCATTACCGTGATTAGCTTGCCCCACAATTTCGATATCTTCCTCTAAGGAAAGTAAAGACGCTAATCCTTGGCGAAATAACGGTTGGTCATCTGCTAACAACAGCCGAATCATCATATTATTAAATTTTGGAGATGCTGTGTTTTTAGTATGGCAGTATTAAAATCTTGTTCCCAAGATGTTTAGTTATGTTACAAATTTGGGCATGGGGCCGAAAGGGCATGGCGAGAAAAAATTTCAAACCTTAAACTCCTCACAACTCACTCTTAAGAAAAACTTGCCGAAACTCTTGTAAAAACGAGCTTTTTGATTTACGAGTGTTTATTTCATTTGTAGCGAGGGATTTAATACTTTTGACTTTTCAGATATTAATCTTTTAACAACGCGAGAAACTCAAATAGCCGAATTAGTAGCACGAGGATTAACAAACGCTCAAATCGGTAAAGAATTATGGATTCAAGAAAATTCCGTCAAACAAGCTTTAAAAAGAATGTTTCGTAAACTAAAAGTTTCTTCTCGTGCTCAAATGGTAGCCAAACTTTATTCAACTAAGAATTAGCAGTTAAGAATTTGACTTACTTCAAAATTTAAATTCTTTCCCCTTCTCCCCTTCTCCCCTTCTCCCCTTGTCCCCTTGTCTCCTTGTCTCCTTGTCCCCTTCCATGCCCACTAAGTAAGTACTTAACTGGGAATCCAAACCCGAATCCGAGTACCTTTACCAAAAGTGCTTTTAACCTGAAGTTCGCCTCCTAAAATTTGTACTCTTTCTTGCATTCCTCGCAACCCAAAACCTGTATGATGTGCGGTAACTTCAAAACCTTTACCATCATCGATAATTTCTAAAATAATTGCTTGATTATTTTGAAACCCTTTTATATTCACATTTTTTGCACAAGCGTGTTTTTGAATATTGTTAACTGCTTCTTGAACAATACAATAAAGTTGGTGGCTGGTTTGACTTGGTAATTGTGGTAATTCTGAATCTAAATCAATTGTAAATGATTGATTTCTTCCAACTTGTTCTACCAAAGTGGCTAAAGCTTGATTAAGATTAAAATTTGTTTGGCGTATCGATTGTACAGAATTTCTGACTTTTGTTAAACATTCACTCGCTAAATCTTTGGCAATATTTAAAGAATTAACAGCTTTATTTGCGTCTTTATAATACAATCTTTGAGCAAGTTCTAACTGTATATCTAATGTTGTCAGAGAATGACCTAAAGAATCATGAATTTCGCGAGCGATGCGACTGCGTTCTAAACTTGCTGCTAAAGTCTCTACCTGTTGAGTTAATGCTTCTGCTTTTTGACGGCTTTTTTGTTCCGATATCACAACAAAGCAAAATAAAAGTACAAAAATACTTGCTGTCAGATAGCTACCAATATCATTTATTACGACTCTACGAATAATTAAATTAGTATTATCGTACTCTGCAAGAATTCTAGTTATATTAAGGCGATTGAATTCTAATATTTTAGGTACACTTAAAACTATCATAAAATTCCATAATATTCCGGAAAATATAGTAATATAAATTACTAGTTTACGTTTAAACAAAAAACAGCTTTTAGCTAGTATAAGATAGAGAACTATATCATAACCAACACCTACAGCTCTGGCAATCATGATTGTAAGTATTTCTAAAGCAATATAAGCTTGTCTGTACCAAATAGGACGATTAATTGGAAATATAAAGCTTAAACCTGTTAAAACAATTAAGTTAATAAATGCCACATAGGTCGGTATTGGTAAATAAGAATAACTAGTTTCACGGCGATTTAATACAAAAATTAAAAAATATACAATTAAAATCAACCATTCCAGATAACGTATGGTATGACGGATAGAGGAAGAAGCAGTTGGGTTGAAATTCATCAAACGATCCAGGAGGGGCGCAGCTAACTAAATTAGCTATTAAAATATCATATATTTCTAGATAAGTTTTCCAGATTATTAAAGTAATAAATACATATAATTATCGTGAATATACTGATAAAAATATCTTGATTAATTTATCTATTGGGCTTTGAGTAAAGGTTTTGACCGAGAAAGGGAGAAATGGAAGGGGAAAGTGGGTTATTCTAGTTTTGAGTTACATATTTGACATGCAAACATGCAGACCTTTAAAATTTAATTTATAAATATTTTTGAAGCAGTTTGTTCTTTATTGGCAAACTGCTTTTTGATTATGAAGCGAAGATAAATAAGTTAATATTGGTCGATGAGATATTTTGATTTAAATTAACCAATTTTTTTGGGGTGGAGATCTTAGCCGTTATCAAATATGAGAAAACAATCTCCGGCATTATATTATTGAGACTTATAAAACCAGGTTAAAGTGCATGATTAAAAAATTATTTCAAAGGAAACCTCAAGTAATTAGCCAGTACCAAGAAGATTTTTATCATCAACCAGGAGCAATACCGGGAACTCTCAATATTGATAGGGATGCGCCACCTACAAAAATTGTGTTAATTGATTACAATCAAAACAAAGCCATTACAGAAAATATTAGCATACCAGAAAATTGTACTGCTTATCTGAATACGGAATCGGTTTCTTGGGTAGATGTGCAGGGTTTGGGTGATAGAGATATTTTGCAACGAATTGG
Source organism: Richelia sp. UBA3308 (assembly GCA_002361335.1). GTDB lineage: Bacteria > Cyanobacteriota > Cyanobacteriia > Cyanobacteriales > Nostocaceae > Rivularia. The sequence continues at coordinate 29,817 of DESS01000172.1, read as the reverse complement.
CACAGTTTTTCAACTACATCCTCTGGTTCTAGAAGATGTAGTAAATGTCCCAGAACGCCCGAAAATAGAGGATTATGAAGACCAATTGGTGATAATATCTCGGATGGTGATGCCAACAGAAAAAGCTGACGGTTTTCACAGCGAACAGGTAAGTTTTGTATTGGGGAAAAATTATCTGCTGACAGTGCAAGAACAACCCACCTTTGATTGTTTTGACCCTGTACGCTTGAGAATTCGCAACAATAAAGGTATCATCCGCAAGCAGGGGGCTGATTATTTAGCTTATGCTCTTTTAGATGCAATCATCGATGGGTTTTTTCCCGTACTGGAAGATTATGGCGAACGCATTGAAGATTTAGAGGAGGAAGTAATAGTAAATCCGACTCGAAAAACACTACAAAAAATTTATACAATAAGGCGAGAATTGTTACAATTACGTCGCGCCATATGGCCGCAGCGTAGTGCTATAAATGCTTTGATTAAAGATAGTAACGAACTGATCGCAGAGGAGGTAAGAATTTATCTAAGAGATTGTTACGATCATGCAGTGCAAGTGATGGATATGGTAGAAACTTATCGAGAACTTGCATCGGGGCTAATGGATGTGTATCTTTCAGCACTAAGCAACCGAATGAATGAAATCATGAAATTGCTAACTGTGTTTTCGTGGATTTTCTTACCCTTAACCTTTATTGCTGGGTTGTACGGGATGAATTTTGAATATATGCCCGGTGTGAAAACTCCTTGGGGCTTTTGGTTGTGTGTAGCCGCGATGGTAGCGATCGCGATTTGTTTATTATTATTCTTCCGGCTGAGTGGTTGGCTGGAAAGTTCTTCCACTATTAAAGATGTTCTAGGTGAGCAAAAATTTTAGGGGGTTACATTTAGATAAATGCAACAACAGACAAGTCCTATGGTTGTACTGACACTTTATATCATCGGTGTCAGTTACGTTTTCAACTTAATGATCGAATCAATCGACGAACAAATAAAGTTTGAGTTTGATAGAGCATCTGTTGAAAAACAATTAAAAGAACAAGAACTCGATGATAAGATTAATATAGGCTTTAAACTGAAGTCTAATTACGATATTGATGGTCTAAAGGATCTATTACTTATCCTTACAAATAAATCAGATAATCTTGCCGTATATGTTGACTGGGATAACTGTTCTTTGGCTGAAAACCATAAAAAGGTATCGCGTAGAATAATTCGTAAATCACCAGATGTCTCTCGTGATTTAGGAGTACCTCAAAGTCCGGGGTTAGTTGCTCCCAGTCAAACCCTCGTGCAGGTTCTTACCACTGAAGACGTTTTTAAGCGAGACCAAGAAACCGGAACATATCAAGCAGAAAAAGCTTTAGTTGAGATAAATGGACTTAAAGGTAGTCCTAACAGAGCACATAGAAAATTATACAAAAAATTTATGAGCAGAAGAGAAAAAATAGAATTTTCTCTACAATTAGTGCTGCGATTTTCAGAAGTGCGCGTGGGTTTAGTACCGGGTCAAAATATTCCTCCCATGTCTATTATTAATTGTCCTTTTGCAATTAGAAAACTTCGTTGGACTTACGCCCTACCTTGGAATAAAAAGAGACCAGGTTAAGGTCATTTAAGATTAGACTAGAATGTTAGGAGAGAGTAGGCGAGGTGGTTGCAGATTAGTTTTTTTTTAAATTAATTTGAGGAAAGTCCGGGCTTCCGAAAGACCAAACTTGCTGGGTAACGCCCAGTGCGTGCGAACGTGAGGATAGTGCCACAGAAAAATACCGCCTTTTACAGTTATCAGTTATCAGTTATCAAGTATTCACTATTGAGTGATAACTGTTTACTGTTCACTGATAACTTAAAAGGTAAGGGTGCAAAGGTGAGGTAAGAGCTCACCAGCAGCGTCGAGAGGCGCTGGCTCGGTAAACCCCGGTTGGAAGCAAGGTGAGAGGAACTATGGTTGGTCTTTTTCCAGTTCCGCTTTATGAGAGCCGCTTGAGGCGTTTGGTAACAAACGTCCCAGATAGATAACCGCCCTGGAAATGTAGAAAGTGTATTTGTGCATTTCTAGAACAGAACCCGGCTTATGTCCGACTCTCTCCCCTTTTTTTTTGGGCATGGGGAAATGGGAGGAAGTATCAAGGTAATAAGTCAAAATAATTAAATAGCACCTGGCATCACGGGGCTTCTCCGGTTCCCATGCGCCATGCCCAATTCTTAAAACCAAGGAAGAGCCGAAGTTGGAAGAGGGTTTGAGCGGTTGGAATTGTGATGGGGATTTATACCCCAACCCATTCCCGAGTCGCGCGTGGGGCGTATCTTTCACCCTAGGTTGCCGGGGAATTAAACCCATATTTGACAGTTAATTCTAAATTCTAAATTCTAAATTCTAAATTCTAAATTCTAAATTCCTTTAATTAATGTCTGTTATTTATCCACGTCGTCAACGACAACTTCAAAGTTTGGTCAAAAAGCTGGGTTTATCAGCACAAGCACCTTTAAAATGGGAATTGCTGGACTTGGCGTTGACTCATCCGTCTATTTCTGAGTCGGCGAATTACGAACAACTTGAGTTTGTTGGGGATGCGGTGGTACGCTTAGTGGCTGCTCTTGTTCTATGGGAAAATTTTCATGATGCTAGGGTAGGTGATTTTGCTGCAATTCGTTCTGTACTAGTAAGCGATCGCATTCTCGCTCAATTAGCTGGTTCCTATGGTTTGGAATTATATTTATTGGTTGCTGGTAGTGCTTATGGGGATAAAGCAGGGCAAGAATCTAGGTTGGCGGATGCTTTTGAAGCAGTTTTAGGTGCCCTTTATCTAAGTACTAATAGTTTAGAGTTGATTCGCCCTTGGCTAGATCCTCACTTCAAACAACTTGCGGCAGAAATTAGCTTAGATCCAGCAAGACAAAATTATAAAGCTGCTTTACAAGAATGGACTCAAGGAAAATATAAAACTTTACCCGAATATCGCGTCACTCAACTGACTCCACCAACACATAATCAAGAACGCTTCGTGGCTGAGGTTTGGCTGCATGGTAGGAAGTTGGGTGAAGGTAAAGGACGTTCTATCAAAGCTGCTGAGCAAGCTGCCGCGAAAGTCGCTTTTCTTGCAATTGAACCTCCGCAATAACCCTGAACTCAATTAAATGTTTAATAAGTTATTAATTTTGTATCACGACTTACGCGATTGTCACAGTAACTCCTTGGTACTGTACTCTGGGCAGTCTTATTACTACGTTCAGATTAGTTATAAACTACACACCCTTGTATATAGCAGTTTTCAGTTGAGTAACAGGTAACTACACCCGTCCTTCGGACACCCCTATCCTTACTAAGGAGAGGGGAAGGGGGTAGTTTCGTGTATTGCACCCAAGTGAAATTCGCTATATTGACAGTGGTAATGATTTATGGTGCGTGACGGTAATTTCAAATCATTCCGTTACAAGTGATAAATCATTGTAACCGTCACACACCCTACAAGAAAATTGTGCCAGTTGCGTAATTACTATGTATAACTAACAACTAAAAACTAACAACTAAAAACTAATAACTAATAACTAATGACTAATTCAATAAAAGTTGCTGTGGCTGGGGTTGGGCGTTGGGGAGTTCACTTACTGCGAAATTTTTTAGCCCATCCACAGGTTCAAGTTGTAGCTGTAGTAGATCCAAATTCTGAATCTTTAGAGAAGCTACAACGGCAATATAAGTTAAATGAAAACGATGAAAATGTTTTATTAACTACCGAATGGCAGAAATTACAGCAATTATCTGAATTAAATGCGGTAGTAATTGCTACTCCTGCTGTCACCCATTACTCGTTAATTGTCGATGCTTTGAACTGGGGATGTCATGTTTTAGCGGAAAAACCTTTAACTCTCAACCCCTCAGAATGCCGTGAATTATGCCAATTGGCAGAAAAACAGCAATTGATTCTAATGGTAGATCATACCTATTTATTTCATCCGGCAGTAGAAAAAGGACGAGCAGTATTACAAGCCGGTACTTTGGGGAACTTACGATACGGTTATGCTACACGTACCCATTTGGGACCAGTACGCTATGATGTTGATGCACTATGGGATTTAGCCATTCACGATATTAGCATTTTTAATACTTGGTTGGGGCGATCGCCAATTATCGCTCAAGCAACAGGAAAAGTTTGGCTGCAAACAGCACATAAAGATAAATCGACATCTTCTAATCTCTCCTCATCCCCCCATCCCCTATCGGATTTAGTCTGGGTAACGTTAACATACCCTTCGGGTTTTCAAGCATTCATTCATCTATGCTGGCTTAACCCAGATAAACAGCGACGTTTGGGAGTTGTAGGTAGTCACGCTAGCTTAATTTTTGATGAAATGTTACCGGATGCGCCTTTGACGTTAATGCAGGGTGAGTTTGAACGTCAAGAAAGTCGTTTTATCCCGGTGAATCAACAACGCAAAGCGATCGAAATCGAAAAAGGGGAACCTTTACAAAGAGTTTGTAACAGCTTTGTTGAATGCATCATCGAAAATACTTCCTCAGCCATATCATCGGGTTGGGTAGGTACAGAGTTAGTGGAAATTCTAACTGCTCTTACCCAATCTTTGGAAGCAGGAGGTAAACCTATTTCTCTTACCTCACCCCCATCCCCTTAGTAAGGAGAGGGGTACCGGGTGGGCGTAGTTACCTGTTGTATTGCAATAGGCGTGAAAACTGCTATATATTCTTGTGGTACGGGCATCCTTGCCCGTAATAACTCCAACAATTACTTGCTCCAACAATATTTATATTTCTTAATTAGAGTTGCCTCCAAAAGTGGCTTGTGGTAATAATTTACTATTGTCGTTAACCTTATCATCTACAGAATCAATGGTAGTAGAAGCTGTAAATGGATCTTCGCTATCAATTAAAGGCAAAGTAATTTTAACTGTTGTCCCTTTATTAAGCCCAGGACTTTCGAGAGTTATCGTACCTCCCATCAATTCGATTAACTTGCGTGAAATTACTAGTCCTAACCCAGTACCTTTATACTTCCGTGTGGTGCTACCATCTACCATCACGAAGGGATGAAATAGTTTTTTCTGTTGTTCGGCATCAATACCTATACCTGTATCTTTAATAGCAACCGTGACAAACGATTTATCGCGATCGCGTTGAATTTCTGTGGTTATGGTGATGCTTCCTACTTCTGTAAACTTTGTGGCATTACCAATAACGTTTATTAATACTTGCTTGAGCTTTACTGTATCGGCATTAACTGGAATTTGTTCTTTTAAATTGGGAATATTTAACTGCAAACCTTTTTCTTGAATATTGAGCGATTGTAAAGTAATTACATCATTAATAACTTGACGCAAATCAATTGGTTTTATTACAACTGAAAACTTACCAGCTTCTATTCTAGAAATATCAAGTATATCGTTAATAATTCCTAACAAATGAATAGCAGTTTCATCAGCACGTTTGAGAAATTCTTTTTCTTCTTCTCTATCGTCGCACAAGTCGTCCCGAACCAAGCGTATGGAATTGATAATGATGTTTAAAGGATTCCTCAACTCATGGGAAGTTGTTGCTAAAAAATGACTTTTACTTTGATTAGCAGTTTTCGCGTCTTTCCAAGCAATTTCCAATTGTTCAGCACATGTTTTGAGTCTTTCAATCATTTGTGAAAGTGCTTGGGCTAATTGATTAAACTCCCGAATTTTGAAATTATGGGGAACTGGGGTTGAAGTTTGGTAGGAGTGGAGATTCAAAGCATAATCCCGCAATTTTTCCACAGGATCGCCTAAACAACGAGCTACATACAGGGATGCTAATAAAATCGCACTAATCAAACTAATTGTTAATATAACCAAAATTAGCCGAATTTCTCTCAAGCCGTATAGTGCATTATCCAAACTGGTAACAGATAAAATTACCCACTTTTTTTGTTCCCTATCCTGAATTGGAGTACTAATTGCTGTATATCCAGCAAGTAACTGCTCCCCCTGTTTTTCAAGATATAAATCTAAAGTTTCTTCATTTCCGGATATGGCATTATTAAGAATTTTTTGCAATTTTTCCCCATCTGCGTGTTCGGCAATATTTGTACCTACCCGTTGAAAAATCGGATGTGCCAAAATTGTTCCATTTTCTGCAATTACCACTGGAGAACTTGTTAAAAGTCCGGGATTATTTTTGATTTTTTTGTGAAATATTTGCGACTGCATACTTAAGGTATAACGCAATTTACCTTGAGTATCGTAGACGGGAGAAGACAAAATCAGCTCTAGCTTTAAAGGTTGATTATCTAAATCATTTGTTTTCGATTTTGTAGGTAAAACCGGTTGAATGTGAACTTTGCTTTGAAAAAATGAAAATTCATTCAAATTCGTTAATTGTTTACCACAAGTTCCAGCAATAATGTTACCATTATCAGGATTTGTCAATTGAATACATTTTATTTGTCTGGGTAATTGTTGAGCTAGCTGATTCACAAATTGTTCGACCAACTTTGGTTTACCTGATTGAAGAACCGTTGTCTGGGAAGTAATTAACAGGCTGCTTTTGATCCCATCAATAGTATCTACAATATTTTCTCCTTTAAGAATGGCACTTTCAGTTAAATTATTACGGGCACCTTCTATTAAGCTAGAACGTGCTTTCTTATAGCCGACAAACTCACCTATCAATAATACTGGTACTGATAACAGTAATATTTTCGATACTAAAATTCGGCGAAATGATGACTGACTAAGATTCACCATTGGTATTCTCTGATAAGCATTTGCAAACCAAAACGCTAAAAAAAAGGTTATTTAACAAGTTAATATACTTCTATTATTAAGTTGATGATTCCTAATAATCAAGTTATTAGATTGTTATTAAAGAAAAAGAAGCGTGAGATACAAACTTTTAACATCACAATACAGGTTTTTAGATTGTGGTAATTAGTATATGCCTCAGCCTTACGGCAAGGGTAATTGATAATTCTTTATTACAATGTGACAACCTTTACAGATAGACAAATTTTTCAAAAGTATTATATAGTACATAATTATTGATTTGCATGAGTATTGTTTGTGATATAGCAGTTGTTTTTTAACCTCTAAATATGGGTTTAATTCCGCGGCAACCTAGGGTGGAAGATACGCCCCAGGCGCGATCCGGGAATGGGTTGAGGTATAAATCCCGATCCCAATTCCAACCTTCTTCCTTCTTCCTTCTATTTAAGTACTGCTTCTCAGAGACTTTGAAATTTATTAGACTTAAGAAAGTATATTGCACGTAATTAATATCCTTTATATTTGTTTCTAATTATTAGTATTAACTACTTTATAAAATCAGAGGGGTAAACAATTTTGATCGCACAAAAACCGCGTTCTCATAACACAGTAATTTTGGCAATGAGTGTAGATGGTAAAATAGCAGACTTTAGCCATTCGAATGCTAGATTCGGATCAATTAGTGATAAAAAACATCTAGAAAAACAAATAGCTGCCGCTGATGCTGTTTTATTCGGTGGCCGAACTTTACGGGCATACGGAACAACTCTAACTGTATCGCATCCAGAGCTATTACACCATCGAAAGTGCAATGGTAAGGCACCGCAACCAGTTCATGTTGTTATTTCCCATTCCGGCAAGTTTAATCCAGATTTACGTTTCTTTCAACAGCCAGTTGAACGTTGGTTAATCTCAACTGCTACAGGAGCGATATTTTGGCAAAAAAGAACGGAATTTAAACATATACTCGTATTTGAAACGCCCACAGGAAAAGTTGATATTCCTAGAGCATTGGAACAGGTGAAGATGCTCCCACACCAGTGGAAGGTTCGGGATTTTTAGCCCAACAGGCTCCACGCTTACAATTGATGGAAGTTCGTAGTGAAAACCAAGAAGTATTTCTTCATTATTGTCTGCAACAATTCCCAGATATAGATTACGCTAAATAAAGCTTTTGCGTGCGTTTTGTGGTATTCAACTCCCATGGTGGAAAAAATTAAGTCGAGCTATACTCTGGCCTGGATTAACACAGTTGCTGAAGTACCCAAAGATGCTTGGAATGCTTTGGCTATTCCACTTCAGACTCCTTTTTTCGAGTGGGATTGGTTGAACAATCTCGAAGCTTCTCGCAGCGCTACTGCACAAAGTGGTTGGTTACCGAATCACTTGACGCTGTGGCGAGATAGAACTTTGATTGCTGCTGCTCCACTGTATATTAAAGGACATAGTTATGGAGAATTTGTCTTCGATCATCAATGGGCAGATTTAGCCTATCGTATTGGGGTGGAATATTACCCCAAAATGCTAGGGATGTCACCGTTTACCCCAGCAGAAGGTTATCGATTTTTAATTGCCCCAGGAGAAGATGAAGATGAAATAACTTTCTTAATAGTGCGAGAAATAGATTCTTTTTGCAAAAAGCAGCGTATCAGCGGCTGCAATTTTTTGTATGTAGATCCCGATTTTCGTCCACTATTAGAACGTCAAGGTTTTTCAGCTTGGCTGCACCATAACTATATTTGGCAAAATCAAAATTTCACAACTTTTGATGATTATTTAACTGTATTCAACGCCAATCAGCGGCGCAATATAAAACGCGAACGAAAAGCTGTTACAAAAGCTGGTTTGCAATTGAAAGCTCTCACTGGTGATGATATTCCCAAGCAGTTGTTTCCTTTGATGTACGATTTTTACGCTGACACCTGTGATAAATTCGGTTGGTGGGGTAGCAAATATCTCACAAAACAGTTTTTTGAATCGCTCTACGAAAATTATCGTCATCGGGTTGTGTTTTTTGCTGCTTATAGGGAAGAAGATAATAGCCAACCGGTGGGAATGTCTTTTTGTTTATATAAAGGCGATAAAATGTACGGACGCTATTGGGGTAGTTTGGAGGAAATAGACTGTCTCCACTTTGACGCTTGTTATTATTCACCTATTGAATGGGCTATTCAAAATAATATTCAAGTGTTCGATCCCGGTGCTGGTGGAAGACATAAAAAACGTCGTGGCTTTCCCGCTACTCCGAATTACAGCTTACACCGCTTTTACGACAATCGTTTGGGACAAATACTCCGTCGCTATATCAGTGAAGTAAATCAACTCGAAGAACAGGAAATTGAAGCAATTAATCAGGAGATTCCTTTTGCAATTCGTAATTAGTTGTTAACAAGCCCGGAGTGAGTGGTGAGTTGTGAGTGGTGACGAGTGAGTAGTGAGTAGTCAGGAGTGAGGAGTTAGGAGGGCGGCAATTGTCAAATTAAAATTGATAACTATTGGTAACTATTCACTATTCCCTGTTCCCTGAAAAAAGCTTAGAGTTAACGATAGAAACAATTAAACTGATTCTAGCTCTGTGAAAACCCGGATTGAAGGTAGTTTTTTTAAGTAATTATGAATTTACTTGACAATTTAAAAGCAATTGATGACAAACTTTCTCAACGATATATCGATTTAGACCCTGCCGGATATTTTATTATTTATATTAGCCGGGAAGAAGGATTAATTTTTGCCAAACATTTCACTAACATCATTGACGAAAGAGGTTTAGCTGTCGATCCAGAAACCGGAAAGGTAATTCCTGCCAAAGGAAAGGTAGAACGAACCCACACAACGATATATTCTGGCAGAACAGCAAAAGAATTATGTATCAAGATTTTTGAAGAAAATCAGCCCCCCCCGATAACCATGTTCGATCATGCTGCTTATTTAGGTAGAGAATTTCTCCGCGCCGAAATTGCTTTGGTGAGTGGGCAGGAGTACGTTCAAGATTAGAAGATGGGGAGATAGGGAGATGGGGAGAAAAAATTTCGGCGTTGCTGAATCAAAGATGTAGAGACGTTATAGATGTAGAGACGTTATATATAACGTCTCTACAAGATCCCCCACTCCCTTTAACCTTTTATCCGTTAGATGATGGTTGGAAAACTAAATAGATGTAATATGTTGCCATGGGAATAACGGTGGCAGCAATTAATAATCCTACTACCCAGGCGATAGCGTTTCCTTGATCGGTTTCTTCGGCTTTGGCAAAGGTTCCTTCTGTCTGTATTTCTTTGGTAACTTCTGGTGCACCTGGATCTGGTTCACCCGAAAGTACTGTAACAAGACGCTCCTGTGCATCTAAAAATGCTTGATTGTATTTGTTACCGTTTCGCAATGGTACTAAAACAGTTTCTGATGCTATACTTTCGGCTATTTCATCTGGCATTATAGATTTGACTTTATCACCCGTAACAATGGCAGTACCGTTGGTTACAGAGTCAATCATTAATAATGTTTGATTTGCTTGTGCTTCTTTTGTTGGAAACCATTTTTCAAATAGGGCTTTTGTAAAACTCTCGGGAGTTTCCCCATAATCTAAACGACGAATAGTAACTATTCTGGCTTCGTTTCCTGTTTGATTTGCCAAATCCTTGAAGGCGCTGCTTATTCTACCTTCATTGAAACGGCTGATTAAATCTGCTTCATCTACAATCCATGTGTCTGAAGTCAGGTTTGGTATGTTATATACACCCGTAGCTAATGCGGGCATGGCAAACACGCAAGAAATGAATATCGTTATCGTTAGCGACAGAGTCGCAATCGTAGCGCCAGCTACGCGGGGGAAAGCGATAGGTTTTTGCCAACTCAAGAAGTGGTTGAGGAGCTGTTTCATCGCAGGAAACCACTATAGGACTTTTCACCAAAAATACTACATAAGTATGGTCAAAGTCTCCCTTTTGCTAGGCTTTTCTATCTAATTGCTAAAACTCAAATTAATACCAGTAACAGTTTTGAGATAAATCATAATGATTCCATTTCTCAGTTATCAAAATTGGACGACTTGATAATCATAGGCTGTAGGTAATAATTCTTTAAACATAACTTGAAACATAACTTGAAACATAAAATATACATAATTGCCTAAGTTTAAGTTTTAGTTATAGTAGTCCGTTGTACTGACAAATATATTTTTATAAAGTATATATTAAAGCATACGAGTAAGTAGGTTATCAGGTAGGATTCACGAGGCGTTAATTAGGATTTTTTGTTGTATAAACGCAAAAAATCTCAATTACCGTCATCTATATTAGATGGCGATATAGAAGAATAAATACAGAAAATTGTTAAAAGCAATTACTCGGAATTGATATTTTTTAATTATGTATCTAATTGCAGTTTATCCAAACCGAATACAAGCCGAAGCAGCTTATACTGCTCTAGAAAAAGAAGGTTTACCCACTGAACAAATTAGTATCTTGGGTAATGGTTACAAAAGTGCAGACGAATATGGACTAATTAACCCCAATCAGCAAGCCAAAAGTAATGTCCAACTACTTAACTACTGGCTGATTCCTTTCGGATTTGCTGCCGGTTATACTTTCAATGTATTAACACATATCGAAATAATCGAAAATGCTGGTGTTATTAATCATATCATTGGAGGTTTACTGGGAGCGGCTTCTGGGGCATTAGGTAGTTTTTTTGTTGGCGGTGCTGTCGGCCTGACAGTTGGTAGTGGAGATGCTTTAATTTACCGCAATCGGTTAAATGCTGGGAAATATTTAATTATATTTGAAGGTAGCGAAGAAGAAGTGAAAAAAGCAACTGGTATCCTACGTTCTTTTGATCCTGAAAATATTCAGGGCTATGTGGAAAACTAAACATTGTCAACTAAGCGGCTAAGGTTAAAGCTGAAGTTTATTTAATTTTTAAAGGGTTGGCGATAAGCCGCTGACGCATGGGCTACGCGTAAGCCGCATCCTAGGGATGAACAGCTTTGCTGCGGCGTTCGCCATCTCAATATTTGATTTAACTGCCAAAGCCGCTTAGTACAAACTTTTAGTTATGCAAATAATCTAAACCTTGCTAAAGTATTTTCAATTGTTTGTGGCAAAATTTTATTTAATTCCCTGCTATCTTTAAATTGTATTATTTGAGTTGCAGCTAAATCAAAAGGAAATTCACCAATACAATCCTGGCGCTGCATTTGTGCTAATAATATCTGTTCCGAACGCTTACTTTGAATAGCGTAGCCAATTTCAATACAGGTATTAGCACTAGGAACAAGCAAAGATTTTTCCTTACCCCTATCAATACTTGTAACAGGTGTCGCATCCGCAATAAATAATAAACTCCTGCGAATTTTTCGCATCATGCTGCTTCCCAACCGCATCGGCGCATCTTTTGGACGAATTGATTCTACTAACTTTAAAGGAAGTCGCGATCGCAAGTTCAATTTATCCAAAGTATCGAGCAATGCCTCGCGTAAAGCATCGCTAGCTTCGGGATATTCATTTTGATAACTCAAAAAAATCGTTGGCTCCAATTGGGCTAATAAAGCTTGCTTGGTGAAATAAATCTCATGGCTGATTAAATCAATGTTGGCGACACAATAACCACCACTACCTTCAACATAAAATTCTATATTGTCCCCTTCCAGATAGCGCCCAAACCAAGTTGATTTTTTTACTTCATCGCTGTCTTCCAAAAAATCAGCTCTCAAAGCTGACTTTAATAAACTTTTTTTACTGATACGAATGTCTGGCGGACGTTTTTCCAGCTCTGGAATCGGCTCATACTTCTCAATATACCAGGCTCTCAGAGCAATAATCGACATAATTACAAGCTATTTCTTTTCTTATCTCAAATATTAAACTTTGTACAAGCTTACACCGAAGTGTAGCGCTTCCGACAATATCATCGGAATGTCAACCGCTACCCTAGGGGAACCCCTGCAGGGAACGCGGAAGTCAAAAGTCATACAAATATGGCTATCCTAGGTGTTGCAGCTTCTTAAACTTTCATTAAGCTACACCATCAAGATAGTTTTTATGGTTTTAAAATTGTTATATTAACTTTTTTCCATTATCTCTCCTGATTGATATTGGTACAATTGTACCACATAAGGATAAATGTATTGTGTAGAAAATAAACTTGATAAAGGTCAAAGATTAAAGGTTGCAGGTTGAAAATTCTTAACTCCTTTCCTCATCACTTTTAAGAAACACCAGCCAAAACCCTTGTAAAAAAGAGTTTTCAAAAAAACGGATGAATATTCATTCCTAGGGAAGGGGATTTAGTACTTTTGCCTTTTGCCTTTTGCCTGTTGCCTCTTGACTTTTGCCTTCCCCCTCCTGGGGCACTACTAACTATTAGGATTTATTTACCAATCATCATCAAGTTGTGATTTATTAATCGGACGCATTGCTTCTCTACCTAAAAGAAACATTCCGGCAACGCCTAAACAAACGAACCAAATATATTCACCCCAATAGCTTGCTATTTGCTGAGTGGGACTCATTTCTGGATGTAGTGTAGTTAAAAAAAGTGCCAGAACAATAATCATTAATGAACTGAAACCGACAAAGCTTAAACCAATACGAATCCGAAAAGGACGCAATTCCCAATCGCTAATATTATTTAGGTCTATTTCTGCTAATTCTTCTAATGAATCTTCTGCAATATCGGAAGCTTCTTGTAAATTATCACTTAACTTTGGCGGCAAAATTGGTACTAATGCTGCAACAGTTGGACGACGGAGCAAAGCTTCAGTATTTCGCAATATTTTAAAAGGCTTGCGAGGAGATTCTAGCGTTTCTAATTGTAATTCTTCGGTAGTGTTTTCAACTGGGACTTCGCGTTCAAAATCCATATTTAGCCTCGTTGAAAAATTATAGCCTTTCTAATTCTATTTTTAGCTTATTTTGCAAAAACTTGTCGGAATAAATGTAATACAGGCTAATGGAATTTTAGATTTTAGATTTTAGATTTTAGATTTTAGATTTTAGATTTTAGATTTTAGATTTTGGATGCCGGAATTATGAAATTGGGAATAAATATAAATCATGTAGAGACGTTGCCGGGCGCAACGTCTCCCTATATTTTGGTTTGTATTAACCAGATTGTTTTTTGTAATTAAATTGACTCTTGTAAATCTTTGAGTCGTGCCATTACTTCTTGAGAATGAATAAGTGGATTAACTTTGACAAAAGTTTCTCGCAAAATACCATCTGGATCAATTATAAAACTGTGACGCATGGAAAAAAAGCTCATCCAAGAACCATAATTTTTACTTACCTCACCAGTTGTATCGGCTAACAAAGGAAATTTTAAACCTTCAGAATCGCAAAATTCGGCGTGAGAATCAATATCATCAGCGCTGACACCGATAATTTCGGTATTTTGTTCTAAGTATTTTGGTAAATCTTCTTGGAAACGACGGGCTTCTATTGTGCAACCAGATGTAAAATCCTTCGGATAAAAGTAAAGCACTACCCATTTACCGCGATAATCGGAAAGGGCTATTTCTCCATCCCCAGTATTGGTGGGTAATGTAAATTCTGGGGCGGGTTGGTTGATAGAGGGAAGTATACCACCCATTGCATTTGTTGCTTGAGTAAAATTCAACCATCCCAAGAATAAAAAACAACTGGCAAATACACTGGCAAATAATATATTAAAAAAATTGCGGCGGTTCATTTTCTTGCAGGGTAGGAATGACTACTTTAAATAAGTTTACAATTACTCGTACAGCGGATGCATTTATATTTGGTAATTAATTAGTGGAAAAACGGGCAAGGATGCCCGTACCACAAGAATTAGCAATCCGGTAGCCAATGGTGTTGTGAGACAGCTAACTTCATAACTCAATCTTTATTTCATTGCTGTGGTTAAGTATGAGTTTCTACAGATTCTATATACTGACTATCCAAAAGAAATGCCCCATTAGTGAAGCGGATTCCCCAGTATCCTCCGGGGCGGCGGTCAATAACGATACCTTCTTCCCCTACATGAATTATATCGGGAGGGCGCAACATAGGCATAGGTTCGGCAGTTTTAACATAAGGCGGTAGGGCTACCACACGGACTTTACTACCAATAGCGAATTCTTTAGACATCGATGAGTTGGGAATAAATTACTTAACACCTTAAATCTACCGCTTTAGCTTGTCTCCTCATATCTGTGATATATTGTCTCAAATCTTGATGATTTCCGTAATATAGTACGAGTAAAGTAATAAAACAATAAAATTTTTTTTGTCTATGATTTTCAATAGTTTGTATATTGTTTACGGATTGCTTGCTGTTAGTTTGGTTTTTGGGGGAATTATTGGCTTTGTACGTTTCTTGCTCGCGACAATCTATGCTAAAGGAAATGCCAAAGATATCGTGCTTTTAGAGTTAATGCAGCGGGCTGGTATTGCGAATTGGCAAACTTTGCAGCGAAAATCAGGTGTAAGTAGCGCTGTCATTTGGCTGTTACGTGATGGAGAAGGGGCTTCAGTGAAATTAAGTGAATTAGCTGATGTTGCTAGGACTCTTTTATTACCTTTACCGATTTTTTTACAAAAGTTGGGCTTGATTAGGTAAAGGATATGGGGAATGGGGTATTGGGCCGAAAGGGCCGAAAGGGCATTGAATCAATAGTTTGGAGTTTTAGATATAGCGCCCGGATTTATCCATGGATGGATGTACAATCCACCATGGAAGCTCTTAATTTAAGGCAATGAGGGTACGGCACCAACCAGGATCTTGTGACAATCGCGACCATTCCTAAAATTTAATCAATACATACAATTAGATGAAACCGATCCTATGCCATACAGTCAATTTACCATCGAGGAAATAAAAACAAACTTTGGCATTACTATCTCTGAAAAATTTGGTATTTTTGCTGATATTCCAGAAATTGAATACAGTGATTTTCTGGGGCAATCTTTTCAAGAATATCTTCCTTTAGCATTAGCAATAAATACAGAAAAAGCACGTTCAGAATTAATTGTAATGCCAATATTGGTAGAAATGAAAAGACAATTATCTGAGCAAATAAGTATCTTTTCCGGTAAAGATTTTAGCGTTGATGCGACTCAAGGCTTAACAGGATTTTGCGATTTTTTAATTAGTCTTTCTCCAGAACAATTAGTAATAGAAGCGCCGGTAGTCACCTTAGTTGAAGCTAAAAACGACAATATCCAATCTGTACTCGGACAATGTATGGCAGAAATGATCGCCGCTCAAATATTCAACAAAAGAAAAGGTAAAGAAATTTCGACAATTTATGGTGTTGTAACCACTGGAACTAATTGGAAATTTTTAATCCTAAAAGGTCAAATTATAGAAGTTGATTTAAACGAATATTTTATCAGTCAATTAGGTAAAATTTTAGGAATTTTAAGATGGTGCGTTATGGCAAATCCCGATTAAACGAAGGAAGAGCCGAAG
>DESS01000172.1:10207-13557 GCA_002361335.1 Richelia sp. UBA3308 | reverse complement strand
AATTCGTCCACCGTCTTGTGCCGCTTGTTTTAAACCCATATGTTTAGTTAAATAAAAGCACCAAATCTTTGGGTAGCCATAAAACACCCTACTTTAGAAGTATTTTATAAACATCCTTTAAGAGGATCTTTAATAAGTATCGTTTTTAAAGCAATTATTGGGTTATCCCCCCTTCCCCCCTTAAAAAAGGGGGTTAAAGTCCCCCTTCTTAAAGGGGAGCCACTCCGTTGCGGAGGTGCCCGCAGTACGAGCAAGTGGCGTGGATAATGGGGGATCTAAAAGTTTACGAGTTTTATTTACTTTAGATCCTTTAAGGTGCCTGCCAAATCCTTTGATGATAGTTATCAAAATCTGCGTAGGGATCTACGGGTGGATGTGAATGATCGTGATGATGATGGTGATCGTGGTGATGATGATTGTGATTATGAGAATGTCCGTGTGCGTGATTATCTGATACAGCGGCTAACCGGAATTTACACATTTCACAATTCATCTTCACTTCTCCGAGCTGAGTTTCGATTTCTCGCTCTCGCAGTACCGATAATAATTCTGGCTGCAAACCTATTTCCGGTAAAGTGCTAATAGAAATATCTGGGTATTGCTCTTGCTGTTGGGCTGCAATGTTAAAGATTTTTTTCACTAATGCACCCGTGAACAGAAAATATGGTAAGACAATGATCCGTTTCGGTTTATATAAGCGAGCGCGTTGAAAACCTTCTTCTAACCTTGGGTGTGTAATGCCGATAAAACAAGTTTCAACGGTGGAATAACCGCTACCCTCCCAAATAATCCGAGCTAATTTAAATACATCACCGTTGGCATCGGGATCGCTTGAACCTCTACCGACAAACAAAAGCACGGTATCTTGACGGGAAATTTGTTGGGGATTGTATTCTGGTTTATCGACTTCTGCTAAACGCTTGCGCCATAGTTCTATCAGTGTGGGTGTAATTCCAAAATGCCTGCCGTAATGAAATTTTAACTGGGGATATTTAATTCGAGCGCGGTCTAATTCGTTCGTAACGTCAAATTTATTGTGTCGTGCAGCAAACAACAAAATTGGTAATGCTGAAAGTTCTGTATAACCGTTTTTGACGCATTCTTCCACACCTTCTTCAATTGTGGGACCAGTTAGTTCTAAAAAACAAGCTAATACCGGACGAGAATTGTCTAAAGCTTGGTAGGCGATCGCAAAATCTAACAAAGCCTGCTTTCCTTGTGCGTCTCTTGTACCATGTCCAATCATCAACAAGGGACGCTTAATTGGTAAAGGAGGTAATTGCAAATGTTGCAGTTCTGAATATTGTAATTTTGTCAAATTGGAATTTCTAATTATTTGCATTGGCATCATTATGCTCCTCTCCTGTGCAACGCAGGAACTAAAGTGAGCGAGCAACAGATAGGCGTTCTGGCTATGGCAATTTTGGATTTTGGATTGCGGATTTTCGATTATTATCAACCTAAAATCTAAAATTCCTTTACAGCTGCGGCACAGCCCCGGAATTGCACCGGAGTTTCCCTAAACTGTTACAGTTCACGTTTGCCTTGCTATCTTAACGGAATCTGTCGCCGTTATGAAATGCATTAGTAGGGGATGAAGGAGATTGCGAATTCTGTGGAGTGTAAATTTCAATATCAGATTAAAAAATAATATGTTTAGTAAAGGCATGAAAGTAAAGTAAAAAAAAACACACTAAATTAAGTTATAACACTTATATAAAATATCTTGAAAATTCATTGATTACGGTTTTACAATATATTAAAAGCCTGTTAATTAGGTTGTTTAAATCATCAATTTAAATATAGTTTGCTGTTTTTTATTAGTATATATTAATACTCAGCATTATAAATTGAATCTGATTTATAAAGTAAGTACTGGAAGAAAAATTAAATTTTGTTTTCAGTAATTTTGTGGTTACAGTTGGTAGCTAAGTATATGGCTACAGAAATTTCTGAGTTATTGGGAGCGATTAATATGAAAAAGCAAGTTATTAGCGTAACAATTGCAATATCTACAGTTGTATTAACTGCTTTCCCAGGGCTAACGAATACGCAAAAAAAGGTTGGATTGGGTAAGGTTAATAGGGTTATATATCAAGCTGTCAAACCTGAAAATTCAATTGACCCAATGTTAAATCCGGAACATGGTGGCGTAAGACCGATGCCGCCACCACCACCTTGGATTCCTCCAGTTGAGGAAGGTATGAATAATACAATGCCGCAAACTAATACACCTTCTTTAGCAGAACCTGAAAATTATACACCAAAAACACCTTGGATTACTCCCAAGGTGGAAAATGAAGCTGAAATTATAAATATGCCTCCTTCTTATATTAACTAATATTGCGATTATTATTACGGTAATCAATCAAATAGATCAGAATCGGCATGGTTATCAACATCTGCATAAGTTCAACCCAATATCCCCCATAATAATGTAGCGAGTGAAATACAGCATATTTCAGGTTGGTGAGGTACAGTTTGACGGGCTTCTAGCCCGTAACAAGACGAAGAGGATATGGCTATGTAATTCATCTACTTGCAAAGTGCTGTATAGTCAAATTTTTCTATTTTGATATAGCATATTTCATCGAGCCGCGGGTACATTCTCACGGGCATCTGGGGCTCGTACCACAAGAGTTTTAGAAAATTTTTTTGAACAAGAATGCAACTTACAAAATACTGTATGTATATGAAGGCAAATCAACATTCAAACCTTTCATATAATCTCGTTATAAAACACAATTTATACTTCACCTCATCTAAAAACATCCCTGTCTTGGTTCTCAACTATAAATAAGTTTAGTAAAGAATTTAGGGATTTAATCTAGCTCTCTTTAATAATGAGAGGGGAAGGGGGTAAGGTTAATTTATTTTTTATTAGCACTGACACGATTGTCACAATATCTATATATAGGTGCGTGAGACAAAAAGCGTTATTTTTCGTTTCACATCAACCATTAGGTTAGGGCACCCTACAAAAAAAAGGCGGCACTAAGGCAGCCATTCCTATTTATCTTCACTAGGTTCGTCTGTATTGTCCTTTTTGGGTGGATTTTCCGAACTACTCATACCCCTGTCAACTCCTGGAGAACCTCTGTCAACTCCTGGAGAACGAGAAGAATCATCAGATGTTCCGTCGTTGGTGTTAGCCTGCTTTGGTTTTTGATTTTCTTCATTCATGCTGAAATTAAATATATATCTATCTTCCACCAGTAAGCCAAGTTAGATATTGGAGCATTTTTCATAATATTCACATCCTCCCTAAGAAGTAATTTTTCTGATTACGAATTTACTCAACATCAAACTAGAAAGCTTGCCTTCGTGGACTACTAGTACAACACGGCGTA
>DESS01000172.1:0-10156 GCA_002361335.1 Richelia sp. UBA3308 | reverse complement strand
ATCAAACTTCTTACTTCTTACTTCCGCTCCCGCGGTACTAGTGGTATTTCAAGCAAACGTTCTTTTCTCCCCCAGCTTGCCCCCAGCCAGCACTTTTGGTTTGGTGGACTACTAGTACAGTAGGGCAGAATTAAAAATTAAAATTGTTAACTAGCATACATTTATGCTATAAGCTATTCAAAGATTAAAAGTGGTGATTTTTTTTGCATCACATCTTACCAGACCTATCTTAACTATATAAGCCAAAACTATCGCCAAATATAGGTTACAGACAGCTATGGTCAACTCAAAAAACACTTCGCCGAACCGTGCACAAGTGAAAACTACAACATCATATTTTCCAAGGAGTATCAATTATGTAAACAAATGTAACCGCTAGAACTATTCCCATGTTACATCTCGAATATTTTGGGAAACACAAACCACTTCTTAATCTGAAGATTAGACCTAAAAAAACTGTATAAGCACAAATATAATGCATTCGACGAATAACAAGTGTGAAAGCAGTTGTGAAAAGAACTTCAACTCAAAGGAGAGTAGAAAATGACTAATGCTGATAGACCTCGTTTTACAGGTAAAAGTTTAGTTTTGTTACGGGAAGATACAGCTGCACAAGGTATGCAAATGCTAGGGCAGAGTTTTGCTAGTACAAGCGCAGATAGTATCGTATATTTTGAAAATCTCGGTGTCGCTGTAGTGGATGCAACACCAGATGAATTAAGTACAAGCTCCACAAGTCTTAATAATAGTGCAATTTTAGCTATTGAGCCAGAAAGAATTTTTTATCCGATTGTCAATTTACAAGATACCGCTACAGCAACACAAGTAAATGAATCTGAATACACTTGGGGATTGCAGGCAACTGGTGTAGTTAATTGTTCTGCTACTGGTAAGGGTATTAAGGTAGCAGTTCTAGATACAGGATTAGACCTACAACACCCTGATTTTCAAGGACGAACAATTGTCAGCCAGTCTTTTGTTCCTGGTGAAGACGTACAGGATGTACAGGGGCACGGTACCCATTGTATCGGTACTGCTTGCGGCAGTTTAAACCCAAGCAGTTTACCCCGCTATGGAGTTGCCCCATTAGCAGAAATTTATGCCGGAAAAGTACTTTCCAATCGAGGCATGGGTGAAGGTAGTTGGATTCTTGCAGGTATGGAATGGGCACTTACTAGCGGTTGTCATATTATTTCCATGTCCCTTGGCTCTGCTACTCAACCAGGGGAACCTTTTTCTGAGTTCTATGAAAACGTTGCCAAAAGAATACTCAACAGAGGTACTTTGATCGTCGCTGCTGCTGGTAATGAAAGCAGTCGGGATGATGGAATTATTAAACCTGTGGCAAGCCCAGCTAATTGTCCCTCTATTATGGCGGTTGCAGCTTTAGACTCTAATTTGCAAGTTGCTTATTTTTCTTGTGGTGGAACAAATGCAGAAGGCGGACAAGTTGATATTGCCGCTCCTGGAGTAGATGTTTATTCGAGCGCTCCTATGCCAAGGCAGTACCATCGCGATAGCGGAACTAGTATGGCCACACCACACGTTGCAGGTATTGCTGCACTGTACGCTCAAACCACTGGATTGACAGGAAGAGAACTCTGGAGCACAGTAATTCAAAATGCTCAACGTTTGGATTTACCTTCACGAGATGTCGGTATTGGATTAGCCCAAGCTCCTATCAAGTAATACAACAGGACGGATGTAGATAATCAATGTATGGGTACGATACCGTGCCTATACATGCTTTTTCATTGACAGGAGATTCCTCATGTCTAGTGTAAATATTTCTGTTTCCGTAGACGATCAATATGTAGACAAAATCGAGGAAGTAGTTGCAGATTTACAAGCATCTGGCATGAATGTAGAAAATATTATGCCAATACTTGGAGTCGTTACTGGCTCTGTTGAATCTACACAAATGAATGCACTTTCTCAAGTTAAAGGTGTTAATGCTGTTGATGTTTCCAGAACATTTAGAGCATTGTAACGTTAAGGTACAGTAAAATTACTTAGGGGAATGATTAATCAAAATCATCTCCTTTTTTTATTTATCACTTGTAGCGGTTTTCACGCTTAGTGCAATACAACAGGTAACTACGCCCGCCCTTTCGGGCACCCCTCTGGAATGCTTTGGAGAGGGGAAGGGCGTAGTTTCGTGTATTCTATGGAAGTGAAAAGCGCTATATCATCACTTTTCTTGGAATTATGGCAACCTAATAATTAAATTTTTAAACAAATTTTTAAACAAATTTTTAAATAAATTTTGAGCAAAATTTTTAAACTGCATAAGTTAAACCCCCCCCAAAACTATAACTATACAGACAGCGATGGTAAGGTTCGGAAAGCTGCAACCCAGGAAAATTAGAGATTTTCTCTAATTTTTCACCCTTAGCCATCAAAAAACAATTAAATACCACTTAATTCATTGAAGGAAAAAATTATGACTCTAACACCTGATTCTAAAGAACCAACAGCATCTGAGGTTGTTATTGACGAACCCGTCACTGTTGAACTTGGAAATGCCGCTGAACCAGATATGCCTCTATCCTCTGATATTGACGATCCATCACAAATAGAGTCCGACACCAGATCCATATCTGTAATTGAGGAAGTTGTTAATATCGTTAATAACGAAAGACGCAGAGCAGGATTATCACCCCTGAGAATCCACTCGCGACTAAATGCCGCCGCTCAAGCTCATTCCAACGATATGGCCAGAAATAACTTTTTCAGTCACACTGGCTCTGATAGTTCATCATTCGGCGATCGCATGAGACGATTTGGTTATAATTTTAGCAGGGGTGGAGAAAATATCGCAGCAGGCCAATCCTCACCTCAACAAGTTATGGAATCATGGATGAATAGTCCAGGTCATCGTAGAAACATTCTCAATGGTAACTTTAGTGACATTGGTGTTGGATTTACTCGCGGAGGTAGATATGGGACTTATTGGACACAAAACTTTGGTGCATAGTTATAACAGCAACGCCCAATTTGGTAATTAATTTTGTAATTTTTGGAGGTTATTTATGTCTTGTGCATGTGGGAAATCCTACATTGTTAAGTCCGGAGATACACTGTTTATGATTGCCCAGCGAGAGTTGGGTGATGGTAATCGTTGGACCGAAATCATGAATCCAGATTGCACTACCGTTAACGACACAAATATTTTTCCAGGTCAAGAATTGTGCATTCCTGATGGATCTACTGCTCCATCTCCAGTACCTCCTTCTCCTGGTATCGGAATAGATTTAGAAGCCACTTTTTACGCCAGCGAAAATGTCGGATGTAATTTCCCAGCTACTGGGGTATTTGGAATCACATTAAATGCAGCACGTGCAGGTCAATTTCAGCCAAGATGCCCAGGTGCGGGTGAAAACGTTCCCCGTATACAATGTGCAACAGACCCAAATGTTATTCCCCGGTTAACAAATTTTACTTTGGTTTGGGATGGCACAGAACTTCCAGCAGCAGCCTTAGATGTAGGTACGGCAATTATAGGAAATAAGATTGATATCCTTGTCGATACCATTGCTGAAGCAATCGAGCTAGGTAGAAAACCTGTGAGAGTAATTTTGTAGTTTCATGTTTTGATTTTTTGGAGGTTATTTATGTCTTGTACATGTGGAAACTCATACATTATTAAGTCTGGAGATACCCTTGCTCTAATTGCCCAGCGAGAGTTGGGTGATGCTAGTCGTTGGAGAGAAATCACAAAACCAAATTGCACACCCTTTACAGAAGACGAAGCTAGGAGATTACTTTGCCTTCCCAATGGCTCCACTCCTACTCCACCACCTCCAGGAGGCGGTAGTTTCACAGATATAGTATCTCGCCAGACTTACGAATCTATGTTCCCAAATCGTAATAGTCTCTACTCCTACGATAGCTTAGTGAGTGCAACAGCGAAATACCCAGACTTCTGCAATCAAGGAACTGACACACAACGCAAACGTGAAGCCGCTGCATTTCTAGCTAATATTTCCCATGAGACTAGTAGTCTTGTATACATTGAAGAATTGCGCTGCATTCCTAACGGCTGTGGAGATGAATACTGCGATCGCAATAACACAACCTATCCCTGTGTACCCGGTCGCAGCTATCACGGTCGCGGTCCGATTCAATTATCATGGAATTATAACTATGGTGCAGCAGGTCAAGCTTTGGGCTTGAATTTACTGGACAATCCCGACCAAGTCAAGTTAGATGGGACTGTGGCATTTTCTACAGCCTTGTGGTTCTGGATGACCCCTCAACCACCAAAGCCTTGGTTGGACTCCCACCCCTGATGATGTCAACAAAGGACGCACTCCTGGTTTTGGTATGACTATTAATATCATCAATGGTGGTTTGGAATGTGGCATACCTACCGACGATCGAGTTAGACGTAGAGTAGAATTTTACACACGGTTTTGCCAAATGCTCGGGGTAACTCCAGACAATAACCTCTATTGCAATGGCATGACACCTTATTAAAAGGCACATCTAGTCACTGCAGATGATCCGCACCTGCGGTGAATAGTTGGTTTTCCGCAAAATTATGTAGAGACGTTATATATAACCTCTCTACAATCAAAATTTGGAAAATTGAATAGTTTCTAAAACAACAACCGCGAGAGCTACCTCAGCAACGCAGATTTAAATACTCTACTTATCTTTATACCAACCAAAACAAGGAATTAATCATGGCAAATAACAGCAGTGACAAATATATTTACCTAGTACACGCAATCGGAACCAACCTTTACAAAATAGGTAAAACTGAAGCCAATGTGGAAACAGTATTGGAAGATTTAAATAGCAGTCAGTCTGTTTACCCACTAGAATTAGTTGAATATATTAATTCTGACTCATACGATGAAGTTGAGAGAAAAATATATGATAAATTTAGCGACTATAGAGATAATGGCGAATGGTTTAAGTTTAGTGATGAAATCATTCATGATGTGAAGGATTCCATGAATCAATATAAAAGTAAAGCCGATTCTGATAATTCCTTCGGTAATTTTATAGGAATAGGTATTGTGGCATTTTTCATAGCTGTAATATTTGGGTCAATAGATAGTGTAACCGAAGATAGTATAATCGAACTCGAATACAATGAGAAAGTCGCAACACAACAAGAGAAACAATTGACAAAAAACTATCTTGTTTGCACTGATGGTAAATCTGGTAACGACGAACATTTAAACTGTCAAAGGGTAGTCACAGAATACCAGAATAAATATAAAAATTGATTTTTTTAACATCGGAATTATTAAAAAAATAACTAAAAAAACTCTGCGTGCCTCTGCGTCTAGCTCCGCGCTCTTCTCCGTTGAAAAATATAATTCCTTTGATATAATTCCCAATATTAACCATGAAAGCTACATTAACAAAGCCCACCTTCGTGGGCTTTAGGTGTTGCTGGCTTATTCTGCCACCGCTCCAAGGGATTTTAAAATAGTTTTCTCAGGGGTTGTTAAACCAGTTATATTATTAATATTCATTCCTTCATAGGGTCTAGAACATCTTAAGGTTTTAATGCATTCACCTGTTTGCAGATCCCACAGTTTAATGGTTTGGTCTTCGCTACCACTGGCTAATATACTATTATCGGGACTAATTACCACAGTCCATACTGCTTTATCATGTTCTGACAATATTCTAATATTTTCGCTTATATTATTACCCCTACTCACATCCCACAGTTTTATTGTTCTATCGTCGCTACAACTAGCTAAAATTTTACCATCCCCACTAAATGCGATCGCGCGAATTCGCTGGGTATGTGCTGATATGGTTTGCAAACATTCCCCAGTATCTACATCCCATAATTTGATGCTTTTATCACAACCCGCACTGGCAATTATATTTCTATTGGGGCTGAAAACTACACAATCAAGCCTATCTTCATGCCCTGTCAATGTATGTAAGCAAGTCTGATTATTTACATCCCAAATTTTGATGGTTTTGTCATCGCTAGCGCTTGCTAATAGAGTACCATTGCTATTAAAGGTAACTGATTTGACTCTCTTTTCATGTCCAACTAAGGTACATAGACATTCACCAGTTCGCCAATTCCAGAATTTTACCGTTTTGTCACGACTACCACTAGCTAAAATTTCACTGTTGGGACTAAAATCAACCGAATATACCCAATTATCATGTCCCCGGAGTGTTTTTAAACATTCACCTTGATGATTCCACAGTTTGATCGTATTGTCATCACTACCGGTAGCTAGCAGACAATCTGGAATATGTTGAGGAACAAAGGCAATTGAAGATATTAAATTTTCGTGGCCTTGCAATATTAAGTTACATTCTCCGGTGTTAATATCCCATAATCTCACTTTCTGGTCTTTAGAGCTACTAGCTAATGTTTGACCATCTCCACTAAAAGCGAGAGAATATATCAAATTACTATACCCTTCTAATGTCTTTAAACAGCGTCGCGATGGAATATCCCATAGTTTGATTTTTTGGTCTTCGCTGATACTCAATAAGGTACGATTGTCTGGATGTAAATCAACTAACCAAACCCGAGAAAGGTGTTCACGTAAGGTTTGCAGGCATTCCCCCGTGTCTATATCCCAGATTTTGATTTTTTGGTCTTCGCTGCCAGTAACTATGGTTTTACGATCGCGACTAAAAGCTACAGACCAGACAAAACTGTTGTAATCTGGTAAGCTTTTTATGAAATTACCGCTCGATATTTCCCAGAATTTTACTGCATTTCCCTCACTTCCAGTAATTAAGATTTTTCCGTCGTCACTTAAGGCGATCGCAAGTAGCCAATTAACGGGAATATTGAAGATTTGTAAACATTCACCAGTTAGGATATCCCATAATCTGACGGTGTTATCAATGCTTGCCGTAATTAATTTTTGCTCAGTGGGATGAAATTTGATAAAAGTAACATTATTGCTATGTCCTTGTAGAATCAGGGATAATTGTCCGGTTTGGATATCCCACAATCTGATGGTTTTATCGTTGCTACCACTGGCCAAGGTATTACCATCTTGACTAAATGCTAGGGATTGTATGGGGGATGTATGACCTGTTAGTATTTGTAAGCATTTTCCAGTTTCAACCTTCCATAATCTGATAGTGCGATCGTGACTGCCGCTAGCTAGGATTTTACCATCTTTACTAAATGCTAGCGATCGCACCCAAGCTGTATGCCCTTCAAGTTGATGTAATTGTCTAATTTTGTCAACTTGCCATAGATATATATGATTATCAATGGCTGTTGCGAATAAGTTATCTGTGGGGCTGAATTTTGCTGCTAAAATATTACCTAAAGTTTGAGTAAATACTGATTTCTTGAAATTGCTGTTAATAAAATTGGTTTGTTGTAAGTTGATTCCAGCGAGATTAGCTTGCCAAATATTTAAGTTAGAAAAATCATAATTATTTAGTTGGATATCGAGTTGTCGCAGGAGATTAATGATATTACCGGCAGCATATCCTGGTTTTACAGGGGTAGAGGATTTGAGTTGTGATAAAAGTTGATTTAAATTATTTTGAATAGTTTCCTTTGTTTCCCAAAAGTTTAATAAATTATCGGCAATGGGTTTTAGTATAAATTCAATTTGAGCATTTCTGAGATAATCTTTAGTTTGGGCTTTAATTAAAGCATATTGATTGAGAATTTGAATTTCTTCATTGCAAATTTCTTCACTAATTTGTTCGATTAATTCTTCAATGACAAACTCCGTCACCACTGGTTGTTGGCTAAATTTACCTGTTTGAGTTTCAATTAAACAGCGAGATTGTAAAGATTCTAAAGCAGTTTGTAAATTTCGGGTTTTGACAAAATCAATAATATCGCTTTGTAATTCTTTTAAAGATACGGATTCCCGATTAATCGCCAACCAATACATGATTTGTCTTTCTAAAATCCCCAGACGCTCGAACTGTTGTTCCAGTAACTCGAAAATATCATTGCATATAATTTTACCAGATTCTAAAAAGTCAGTTATACTACCATCAAAGAATTCTTTAATTGTTGTCGCGGCAATTTTTAGTGCTAGAGGATTACCAGAATAACACTGTAGTAAATTGTTGATTTGGGTAGAATCTGACGATAAACCTTTTTGTGCTAAAATTGATTTTCCTTCTTGTTCATTTAACCCTTTTAAAATTAGCGATCGCACTGGTAAATTATCGCCGATTCTGCCATTAAATCCTTTGGGTTTTTCGCGACTGGTAACTAAAAAACAACTTTGATGGCGAGTATCTGCCACACTTGTTAAAAGTTGTCCGTATCCTTCATATCCTGCTCGATAATTTCCGGCTTTTTTACCGCTGTCTAAAACTGATTCTAGATTATCCAATACAATTAAACAGCGAGAAGCACGCAAACACTCAATTAATTGAGAGATTTGATTATCTAAAGAATTTGCTATAACTATTTGATGTGATGCCGATAAAAAACCGATTAAATCACTCAATAGTTCTTTTAAAGGTGGAGCATTCTGTAAGCTGCGCCAAATTAAACAATCAAATTCATTTTCTACTAATTCATTTTCTACTAATTCTGCTAATTTTACTGATAAAGCAGTTTTGCCAATTCCACCCATGCCAATTATGGTAATTAATCGGCAATTATCACTCACAACCCATTGTCTTAAAATATTAACTTCATTATCACGTCCGAAAAACGTAGAAACATCAATCGCTTCTCCCCAATCCTGACGCTGTTTTTTATTTGTTATTTGAGTATTTTCTTTCGCATTTTCTTCTGTATTTTCTTCTGTATTTTCTTTCGTATTTTCTTTCGTATTATTTAATCTAGTTTGATGATCAGATTTTTCCGTGAATTTTTCTTTTAAACTTAGCCAAGTTGGTGTCTCCTCAGCAGGATTAATAAAAATTACAGGTAGCCAACTAGCACCGGGAAAATCATCTTCTAATCCTTGTAACCTGCGTCGCGCTTCCTGCACTGAACTGTATAAAGATTTATTTTCAAACGCAAACCCTTGTAAAAAATGTTTAAAAAAGTTCTCCGCCACACGATTTGGAACCGCTTCCCGCATCACAATAGTTGTCGGTATATTTAATCTTTCCAAGCCATCAGCCAAACCCAAACCATCGCAAGAATTAAAAATTGCTATTTTTAAACCTTTCTCAATCGCCGCCTTTAAAGCTTCAGATAATTGTGCGATCGTTAAACTATTATTTGTCGGATTTTCATTAATATAAATTATTCCGCTTTGCCCATCAGTTTGACTATGCCCGGCAAAAAATAGCATATCCCAACCTTGAGAATCCCAAAGTTTATCGTTAAATTGTTGTCGTGTAGGCTTGACAATTAACTCAACTTCTGAATCTGGTAAACTTTGTAAAAAACTTCGTTCTTGTTCTAAATCAATACCTTGAGAATTGCCTAAAATTGCCAGAATTCTCAGCTTATTTCGGGGAATTTCTGACGATTGCAACCCAAGAGTGCGTTTATATTCAGTTCTGGAAAAAGAAACTTCCGCACGTGGATAATCTTGAAAAAAATTACAACAATGCCAAGGTAACTTTTGGATGATAGTATCTTCAGTTTCGAGAATTATTCGTATTTCATCAGCAGGATTAAGTAAAGCCCGTAGCTGTCGGCTAAGATTAATAATTCCTGGTGATTCCAGCCAATTGTTGATATTTAGTTGTAATTTTTGACATAAATCCTCAAAATCTACTATAGAGACATTCGTAACATCGCTTTCATCAATTTCAAATTCATCATCCTCTTCATTATCATCTGATGAGAGAAAATTAAGATTATTGTCCGAATTTCTCATGGATGAACTTACTAAGCGATCGCATAAATTCTGATAAATCAATCGCCAATTTCGATATAAATCTACCAAATCCGGCGCAGGTGGTAAACTACCGGTAAACTGTTGCGGACGAGAATTATTTAATTCCCATAAACCTACAGTTACACTTGGAAATCCGTCGTACAAATTACCATGTCCGAGATTGATGACAACTGAATAAATCATTGTTTATGTAAAAAAGCGGAGGAGGGATTGTTCTCTTGTTAAATGATAATAAAAATTTGCATTGGTTAGAAATGTGATTGCGGGTGGGGTTGTAAATTTGACGGGGGAGATTGAGGGAGGGAGGGAGAGAGAAATTGCGGCTTGAAATCTGATAAGGGGAGTTATGTCCTAGTACACTA
>DESS01000340.1 GCA_002361335.1 Richelia sp. UBA3308 | reverse complement strand
CAAAAGCACAAGATACTAACAAAGATGAAAATCAACAATTAGAAGCATCTCGTCAACGACTGGAAGAATTACAACAGCAACTTGATGAATTAATTAAAACTAAAATTCAACCATATGACCCCAGTTTTTCTTTAACTCAAAAGGTTGAACCAATTAAATTTAAAGAAATTCAATCATTATTGGATAAGAATACAGCAATTATTCAATGGTATCTTACCGACAAAAAAATAATTGCTTTTATAATCACACTCAAACCACCAGTTCTCTTTTTTTGTAGGAAAGGAGGAAATATCAATGTTTGGCAATCTAAACCAGAAGATTTAGAAGAATTAATTAAGTGGAAAGATGAATATCTGAGAGATTATTACAACAATAACAAAGAGAAAAACAAACAGTGCCAAGAAGAATTAGAAAAACGCCTTGCAAAATTAACAGAAATTCTCCACATTGATCAACTAATAGCCCAAATCCCCAAAAACTGCGATAAATTAATTCTCATACCCCATCGCTTCTTACATATATTTCCTCTTCATGCTTTAGAAGTCAAAAGCAAAAAATCTTCTATTAAGAAATGTCTACTAGAATTATTCCCCCGTGGAGTTAGTTATGCCCCTAGCTCTCAACTTCTACAACTAGCACAAAATCAAAAGCGTCCCAATTTTCAATCACTTTTTGGTATTCAAAATCCAACAAAAGACTTAACATTTGCTGAATTAGAAGTAAACAGTATTTTATCCAACTTCCAACAATATCAAGTATTATCAGAACAACAAGCTACAAAAAATAATTTATCTCAAAATAATCCACAATTAGAGAAAATACATTATCTCCACTTCTCCTGTCATGGTTCTTTTCAACCAGATTCACCTCTAGATTCTTGTCTGCTACTAGCTGCAGCATATATTTCTAGTATTCCTCTCGATGCTGACAACCAACGTTATATTAAATTCCCTGATGGGCAAATCATAGACTTAAACGAATGTCTAACTTTAGGTAACTTATTTGAAAGAGAAATTGATTTAAATCAATGTCGTCTTGTTGTGCTTTCTGCTTGTGAAACGGGATTAATTGACTTTTGTAATTTCAGCGATGAATATATTGGTTTACCAAGTGGATTCCTCTATGCAGGTAGCGCTAGTGTAGTCAGTAGTTTGTGGAGAGTGAACGATTTATCCACAGCTTTATTGATGATTAAATTCTCAAAAAATCTCAAAGCTTCAATTGACAAAGGTGAAGAAATTTCCGTTGCAGTTGCGCTGAATCAAGCCCAACTTTGGTTGAGAAATGTAACAACACAAGATTTACAAGAATGGAGAAATCAGTTATCTTTGGATGCTACTTGGAAAAGAAGCATGCGTCTTAATTTAAATGAATTTAAGTCTGGAGAAAAACCATTTAAGTCTCCTTACTATTGGGCTGCATTTACTGCTATTGGCAAGTAAAAATTTTTAGTAAATAGGAGTGTATTATGTCAGAACACAAAAAGATAGTTAACAATTTTATTCATTTACTCAAAACTTCACCGTCTTTATTTTCTCAAGAAGATAGAGATGAATTGAGTGAATTGATTGACAAGACACCAGATGATATCAAATCATTATCTAATGTTATTTGCGAGTGGTTAGAAAAACATCCAGATGTAGACAATGCTTTGGTAGAACTTGAGAAAACAACAGATTTCAGATTTCTTGTAATTACTCATAAAATCCCTGATTATCAGACTGATAAACAAACTTTAAAAAATGCTCTCCATGAGGGAAAAGATAATACTTCTAATGATAATCAAAATACTGAAAAAGATGAAGGTTGATAAGCTAGTAAATTAACATCATTATGCTTATATAATTATTGTCTTAAGTTTTATCCCCAACTTGAGATGATATCCGCTGCAACTTAAATAAAAAAATATGAATTATCCCCCTACAGGAAAAGTAAATCAACCTATACTCTCCCTCTACGCTTTTCATTTGCGAAATAGTCTTGAAGGAAATCATCAAAAAGTCGAAAATGCCAATAATTTATGGTATAAAATTAAAAATATTACAGAATTTACTGGCATTCCTGAATTAGAAAGTTTACCAGAATCAATTGCAAAAAATGAGAAGAGTAACCAATCAAATCAAGACGGTAAACTAATTAAAGATGATTTAATCTTTGAAATAGAAAATAATCCTCTTAACTTAACTACAATAGTTAACCCACTTAAAATTCACGATACTTATGCTGTTGACTTAACTTTTGCTTATAACTGTCAAGGAGTTAAACTTAGGGATTTAAGCGGACTAAATCCTAATAATTGTTTGCTAACTCAAAATATTAAGTCTTCTTTGGGACAAACCTTAGTATTTATCGCCGAACCTTCAGAATCAATTGAAAGCGAAGAATCATTACAAGCATTTGCTGATGCTTGTTTAATGGCTTTATTGACACCAAAAAAAAAGCAAGAGCTAAAAATCAAGTTTCAGAATAAAGGAAAATTATTAGGTAGTCCTATATTTGAATATAATAATGATGCTGATTCTCCTCAAGAACAATGTCATATTTTAATTTGGTTAAAAACTAATCCAGAAATCACAAATCAAGAAAAACTAATAGAATCTTACTACCCTTTAATTAACCTCTTACTTTGTCGCAGTAAAATTGTTTATGCACGCCACCAAGCTATCTTATATAATCAAGAAGCTAGAGATATTTACACTGAACTTGTAAGCAAGGTTCAAACATTTAACTCAATTCCAAATGAAGACCTAAATTCATTTGATGAAAATTTACGTTTAAATGAGTTAAAAAAATGGGTTAGAACCACACCAGATAAATTTTTTAAATATGCCCATAATCTAGGATGTTTAAAAGACCACAGAACCACAATTAGAACAAATATAATCAACTATCAATTAAATTTTGACAAAATAGAAACACTTTACAATCAAGATGATTTAGAATTTTTATTAGCTTTTCTAAAACTTGCTAAAAGCAATTACCTCCAACAAATCACTATAGATTTAGAATATCTTATTTCTGGTCAAGAACTTTTTGAGTATTTGGCTAAAATTATTCGCAGGATAGTAGAAATAGAAGAAATAGAACGCGAACGCAATTTGGAACGCACCATCCAAGTATTCGGTGTAGCATTAGGTACTGGTGCAATAGTTGGAGGTGTTGTTACAGGGCATATTGACAAACCTTTCAAGCCCCTTAATCCTAAATATCCATTTCATCCTATGGTATCTTCTTTATTTTGGAGTTTTCTGGCTGCCATTACTGCTGGCTTACTAACGTGGGTATTGACTAAACGGAAAGTCAAGAGTTCAAAAACAAGTGAATAGGCCATTGGGCCGAAAGGGCATGGGGCATGGGGAATAGGGAATAGGAATAAGGGTTTGAGGGTAATTTCACTGTTCACTGTTCCGGTCTCTTGTATAATGACTTTTAACCAGAGTATTGTTATATATCTCGGTTTTTTTATGTTTGAACTTAAGCTTTTTATCAAGTTGATCAAATAAAGGAAATCCACTTCCCAAGAGAATTGGAATTCTAGTAATAATCATTTCATCAATCAAATCTTCTTTTAGGAAACTCTGTATCGTTTTACCGCCATCAATATATAAATTGTTATATCCTTGTTGATTTAATTTATTAACTAATTTTTTTATATCCCCGCTGACAATTTCAGCTTTATCAATAATGTCTTTGGGAATTTCCCTTAAACTATTGCTCAATACAAAAACAGGTTTATTATAAGCCCATCGATCAAAAGTTAAAATTTTCTCAAAGGTATTTCGTCCCATAACTATGGCATCAATGCTGCTGATAAATTCAGCATATCCATAATCGCTTTGTTCGGGGTTGGGTATTTCATCTAGCCAATCTAGCCCTCCATCCCTTGTAGCAATAAATCCATCTAAGCTGGTTGCTATATATATGTAATTCGCCATTAATTCCCCCTTAGAGATTACACTACCTTACGGCGATCGCGATCGAAGTGGATATTTTCTCAATTTTGTGGCGATCGTTTAATTGATTCCCTCAGTCGGAAGGTGCGTTAAACCATAGTGGGAGTTGTGGGTCTAACACACCCTACAATCTTAGGAATTATACGATAAAAGGGCGATTGCCTGGGGCACCAGCGAAGCTTCACGCAATCAAACTAGATATTTTCTCAGTTTTCTCAGATAACTCTTACCATTTCCTCAGTTACCAATCATTAGTTCCTCAGCATCATCCCCGATATTAGTAATCAAGGAAAGGGACACAACAAATTTAAACAAGAGGAAACGAAAAATGAAATTCAACAAATTAGCTGGCTTAGGAATCGCATCTATTGTATTATTCGGTAGCGTTGGACAATTAGCAATTAATGCATCTCCAGCACAAGCTCAAAGAGCAAGACAAGGTGTTACAATTGCAAAAAAATCCCAATCACTGATTGCATCTGGTAGCTTTGTCACCACAGAACAAGATCATCCTACCAACGGAATTGCTAGAATTGTTAAGGTGAATGGTGAGAATTATCTAGTGTTTAGTAAAAATTTCACCACAGCAAGAGGACCTAAAGTTCGAGTTGTTCTACACCGTAAAAGTACTGTACCCGTTAACTTAAAAAAAGAAAATTATGTAACTCTGGCCAACCTACAACGCTTCGATGGCGCTCAAAGTTACAAACTTCCAGCGAATTTTGATGTAAATGAATTCAAATCTGTCGCGATTTGGTGTGAAGAGTTTAACGTTACCTTTGGTTTCGCTAGATTGCAAAAAGCTTAAGGTTTAAAATTCACTCTTATATGTAAGATTTATTTTCTGGTTGTCCTCATAATATACTACCACACTAATTTTCATCAGCACTTCTCTATTGGGTGCTGCTGATTTTTTTTTGCAGCTTAATCGCTCTCACTCTATCTAAGCGTGGAGCTACTGAAACAAAGCCCGTCTACACCTGGAATAGGCGGGAGAATGGTAGCCCCGCATTTTTAAATCGGGGCGGAAATTCGACTCGGGCAATTTTAATTGCCGCCAAATGGTATTATAGGGAAAAGGCTATATGCCAAAAATTTTGTCCATAATCCACGGTTGAAAGTACTGGGATATTTTTCTTTGGACGAATTATCAGGAAAGTTTCTATGTAGGGTAATCCCAAGGACGGAGCCGTTCTAACTGGAGACATAGAAGTGTTGAATCAAACCGCAAAACGAGTAAACGAGCTTGAAAGTCGGAATCGCGGATTGTCGGCAGAGCGGTTCTCCAAAAAGCTAGAAAAGTATAGCCAGATAGCTGTTCTATGCAAATAGATCCGAGCGACAAGCTATACCCAACATAAGCGCCAGAACCCCCGTCTCTTCAGAGCGGGGAGTGGCTCAGGGGCTAAATTAGGACTAACTAATTGTCCGGCGTTGCTGAAAAGAAGTATGAATTGATTTTTTTGGATAACCGAAACCCGTGTAGAGACGTTACGGTGTAACGTCTCAAAATCTAAATTCATACCTGGATTCAGCAACGCCAATTGTCCTATGATGAAATCAAGCTGTAGGAATACAAGAATATGGATTTTCTCAAAGAACGGATTAATGAGAAGTTAAAAAATTTACCCGAAACTGAACTTGAGCAAGTTCTAGAATTCGTTACTTTTTTGGAATGGCGTAACAGCAATAATAATCAATTATCATCAGTAGCTAAGGAACAGTTACTAGAAGAAGATGAAAACTGGTTGGAAACAGATTTATCTAATTTAGGTAGTTACGAAGCATATGACTGGAAACCGGGAGAATTAAATGAAGGTTTACCCGTTAAACATCTTCCCGGTAAGGGAATAGTAATAATAGAAGAATGACTAAAACTCGCTCTTTACAATTCGGAGATGTTGTAACAGCTAGATTTCCACAGCAAAACCCCCAAGGACGCGAACAAGAAGGCTATAGACCAGCTATTGTAGTAGGTTTTCCCAGTCGTTTAGGTATTCCGCGTTTTAAATTAATAGTTGTCATCCCTTTAACAACTGATAAAGGTCAAGATTGGGCAAATGCTTCACCGGATTTATACCCACGCTTTTCAGCCGGAATTGCTGGCTTAAAGTCTCCATCTATTGTACTTTTAGACCAGATTCGAGTTTTGGATATTAGTCGAATTATTGCATATCGGGGAACTTTGTCACCGGAGCAGTATGAACCTATTTTGGTTGGACTTAGAAGGATGATTAGTCCTTAGTTCGGGTAAAGAATAATTGGCGTAATTTAGATTTCATTCATCAATTTGGGTTTGGTCAAATGTCACTCCTACAGCTACTTGAAATGGAACATCAAACACTTGATTATTTTGGTCTTGGAATTTTATAATGCCATGTTGCCAAATACGTTTCCAGGTAAAAATTATTTTTAGCTTTTTAGATCCTGGTACTTCAATCTCAACTTCTTCTGTATAGTTTTCTGTTGTTCCTTCAGTAATAGAATATTGCTTATTAAGTGTTTCTTGAGAAGTTATTTTTAGATTAGCTAATTCAGTCTCTGGTAATTTTAATCCTAGATTCAATTCTGTACCATTAACTTGTGTGTTTTCGTATTGTATACTATAGCTTTTAGACCATTCTCTGCTAACTGTAAATCTTCGCGTTGTTTTACTTGTACTTCTGGAGTTATCAATTAATCTTTTTTCCTCACCCAAAATCTCTTCTGACCTATGTGTTTCTATAATGTTGACAATTTCTAATTTATTAGGTGTGATGATAGGACTAGACTTGGCATATAGATTCCAGCGATGACCGCAATGAGGACATTCTGCTATTTCGCCGCGAAATGATGCAGTAAATATATTCATTTTCGTTCCATCTTTTGAGTAGAATTTAACAGTTGAAATGCCTGCCCTATTTAATAAGGTCTTATTACAGTTAGGACATTTGTAACCAGAAGAAAGAAATGTTTTATGTTCTTCGGACAAAAGATTTCCATAAAGATTTCCATAAAGAAATACAGTCAAAGAACCTATCACCTTAAGTAAATCATCTAGCATAAATATTTTTCCTTTTTAACAGTTATTTTCTACTTGAAAAATTAGCACTGTCTTAGATATTCTGGAAATTTTAATATTAATAGTAAAAGAATGGCTATTAACTAGAAAACATTTAGGACTTAAAAAATTGGTACATTTTTTTTGTAGTACAAGCTATTTCAACTTACTCAGGACTTACGATATCACTACAAAACTCAATTGGTGCGTGACGCTAGCTTCAATATCGTCGCTACGTAGAAAAATGATCAAAGCGTCACAGCATTCACGTGGTGCGTGACGCTTCCTATAATATTGTCGCTACCGACAAAAATCATCAAAGCGTCACAGCACCCTACAATAATCCTCTGGGTTCAAAAAAATTAAACCACCACTACCCAATAACCAACCCAAAACGATACGGTACACTGTTGAAATTGAACTTACCATGAAGGAAAATATCACCCTTCATCTTTGATACTCAATTAGGTGCTATGGCTAATTTTTTATTGGAAGTTGGAACGGAAGAGCTACCCGCAAGTTTTCTGGGCAGTGCGATCGCTCAATGGCAGCGTCTCATACCATTATCTTTACAGGAACATTTTCTTGACACTGATACAGTAGAAATTTACGGTACTCCCCGCAGATTAGCGGTGTTAATTAAGGGTTTACCGCCCCAGCAAGCGGATCGGGAGGAGGAGGTAAAGGGACCCCCCGCAAAGGCTGCTTTTAAGGATGGTAGCCCCACTAAGGCGGCGGAGGGTTTCGCTAAGAAGCAAGGTGTTGATGTTTCTGCTTTGCAAGTTCGTCCTACGGATAAGGGTGATTTTGTTTTTGTAAACAAAAGTATCAAGGGACGTTCTACAACGGATATCCTCACGGAAGTTATCCCTGAGTGGATTTTTAAGTTGGAAGGTAAGCGGTTGATGCGTTGGAGTGATGGGGATTTAAAGTTTTCTCGTCCAATTCGCTGGTTGGTGGTTTTGTGGGATAATCAAGTTTTACCGATTGAAGTTGAGAATAATTCGGAAGCTGTGAAAAGTGGTAATATATCACGGGGGCATCGGGTTTTACATCCGGATGATGTAATTCTCACCCAAGCTACTGATTATGTTAGTACTTTAAATTTAGCTTCTGTGGTTGTCGATGTGGAAACACGAGTTAATCGAATTACTACTGAGATACAGGATGCGGCACAAAAGTTGAATGGGAAAGCGGAAATTTATCCCGATTTATTGCAGGAAGTTGTTAATTTAGTCGAATTTCCTTCTGCTGTTGTGGGTAATTTTGAACCGGAATTTTTGGAGTTACCGCCGGAAGTCATTACTACGGTGATGGTTTCTCACCAAAAGTATTTTCCTGTGTTTAAAGCTGAAAATGACAAGGAATTACTGCCTTATTTTATTACGGTTTCTAATGGTGACCCGGAAAAATCAGATATTATTGCTAAAGGCAATGAAAGGGTAATTCGCGCTCGTTTGGCTGACGGCAGATATTTTTATGATAATGATATTAAACAATCTCTGGAAAGCTTTTTACCACAGTTGGAATCTGTAACTTTTCAAGAAGACTTGGGTTCGTTGCGGCAAAAGGTTGATAGAATATGTGCCGTTGCTGAAAGAATTTCGGCGCAATTAAATTTAGCATCTCAAGAACAAGAGTATATCCAAAGAGCAGCTTTATTATGTAAAGCCGATTTAGTAAGTTCAATGGTATATGAATTCCCCGAATTACAGGGAATTATGGGTCAAAAATACGCTTGCAAAAGTAATGAACCCCAAGCCGTCGCCGATGCGATTTTTGAGCATTATTTACCTAGAGGTGCCGATGATATTTTACCTCAAACTGTTACTGGTAGAGTTATCGCGATCGCCGATCGACTTGATACTTTAGTAAGCATCTTTGGTTTGGGGATGATTCCTACTGGTTCATCCGATCCCTTTGCTTTACGAAGAGCGGCGACTGCCATTGTTAATATTACTTGGGATGGCGATGTATCGATTAACTTACAGCAGTTATTGGCACAAACAGCAGCGGAATTCGCTAATACTTATAACAAAGATCGAGCGGAATTAGTAGCATCCTTAGAAGACTTTTTCTTACAACGTATCCGTACTTTATTACAAGAAGAGAAACAGATCGACTACGACTTAGTTAATGCTGTATTGGGAGAAAATGATCCAGAATATACAGCACGGGCATTACAGGATTTGTTAGACGTTCGCGATCGCGCTTTATTCCTGCAAGAAATTCGCAACAATCGTACATTAGATAAAATTTACGAAACCGTAAATCGTTCTACTAGGTTAGCAGCCCAAGGAGATTTAGATACCCAACAATTAGATCCGGGGAATTTAGTACAAAAAGACTTGTTTGAAAAATCTTCCGAAGAAGCATTTTATAACGCAGTGCTTAACTTAGTACCGCAAACCCAAGCCGCAAAAGAGACTCGGAACTACCAACAACTAATAGCAGGCTTAGAAAAAATAACACCCACCGTCAGCACATTTTTTGATGGTCCAGAAAGCGTGTTAGTAATGGATGACAATCCGGATATTAAACGTAATCGGCTGTATTTACTAGGATTACTTCGTAATCACGCCAGAATTTTAGCGGATTTTGGTGCAATTGTAAAAAATCTGTAGTGAAAATCAACAAAAGATTGTGTAAATTATGCCAATAAACGTTACTATAGGGTTGCTTAACCAGGGACCTCTGCTTACAGTCTATGCCTAAAGCTCATGTAATAGGATTGGGAAAGTCCGGTGTTGCTGCGGCGAGATTGTTGAAACGAGAAGGTTGGGAGGTGGAAATCGCTGATACAAAAACCTCCCCTGGCCTCCTCAAACAACAACAAGAGCTTGCTGTCGAGGGAATTACAGTTAAATTAGAGTATTCCCTGGAACTGAACGATACCGAACCACCGAAATTAATCGTAGTTAGTCCCGGTGTACCTTGGGATATTCCCGTATTAATCGCAGCCCGAGAACAAGGAATTGAAACCATCGGTGAAATGGAATTGGCATGGCGCAATTTACATTCCACCCCTTGGGTAGCAATTACCGGTACTAACGGTAAAACTACTGTCACATCCTTAGTTGGCGCAATATTTCAAACTGCGGGATTGAACGCTCCCACATGTGGTAATATTGGTCACGCTGCTTGTGAAATTGCGGTTGAACAATCTCATCGTTCCTTAGATTGGATAATTGCGGAATTGAGCAGTTACCAAATCGAGTCTTCTAACTCTGTAGCGCCGAAAATTGGCATTTGGACGACTTTAACGCCAGACCATTTGGCGCGTCATAAAACTGTAGAAAATTACTACAATATTAAAGCGCAATTATTGCGTGGTTCGGAAATGCAAATTTTCAACGGTGACGATCCATACTTAAGAAAGATGGGTGAAACTGATTGGAAAGATGCTTATTGGACGAGTATTAAAGGTAAAGATTATTTAATCAATGGTAAAGGTTTTTACATTAATGATGGTTGGGTTGTAGAGACGCAACACAGTGCATCTGTATCGGAAGATCAAGCAATTATGCCGATTTCCGCTTTACGAATGGTGGGAGAGCATAATTTGCAAAACCTGTTGTTAGCAATTGCAGCAGCAAGGTTGGCGGGAATTGAAAAACAAGCCATTCACCAAGCTATTAGTGAGTTTCCTGGGGTACCCCATCGTTTAGAACATATTCGTACTTACGAAGGAATTGATTTTATTAACGATAGTAAAGCCACTAACTATGACGCTGCCGAAGTTGGGTTGGCAGCGGTAAAAAGTCCAGTAATTTTGATTGCTGGGGGTGCTGCGAAAGCTGGTGATGATAAACCTTGGATAGGGAAAATTAAAGAGAAAGCTGCCGCTGTTTTATTAATTGGTGATGCAGCGTCGTTATTTGCGAAACGTTTTGAAGAGGAAGGATATTCCAATTACGAAGATGTAGGAACAATGCAAAAAGCTGTTCCTCGGGGATTGGAATTAGCAAAACAGCATGATGCCTCAGTAGTTTTACTGTCTCCAGCTTGTGCTAGCTTCGATCAGTATGCCAACTTTGAAGTTCGCGGTGATGATTTTCGCAAGTGGTGTTTGGAATTGTAGATTAGTTAGTTTGTAAACCCGGAATCTTTGTAGAGACGCGATATATCGCGTCTCTACATTTATATTTTTGATCTAAATTAATTCTTTCCCCACAGCACATTCTGAATCTTTTTGCTTAAGAAAAGAAATAACTGTATCGCGCCAAGCATCTTGCTGCAACCAACGTTTTATCCAGGTTTGAGATGTATCAAAATATTTAGAATTCTCAGGAATCATACAAAGCTTTTCTAAAGCATTTGGAACATCTCCTTTACTAGCGTCTTTAATAGCAGTTTCATAAAGAAGCTTTTCATTCTTAGAGGTAGTATTAGAGCTAGGAGAAGGACGATTTATATTAAACCATAAAAATACGGATAATAAACCTACTATTGCAAATAGTAAGCCGATTATGATTCCGAGGGAAATTGATGTATTTTGTCTGGGAGTTGGTGCTTCTATTGGTGAATATTTGAGATTATGAGTAGAATTTATTTCTGGTTTATCTTGATTTTGATTTGCTTCGCTATTTGATTGAGTTTTTGTTTCTATTGCTTGGATATCTTCTGAAGGCTCAATTGTTGCAATTTGCTTATTTTGATTAGAATCATGAATTTGTTGAAGTTGATATAATCTTTCTGAAGCCAGCAATTTACCTTCTAACTGTTTTTGTAAATCTGATTCCTCTTGGGGTAGATATTGTTTTGCTAACTGAAATTTTTGAATAGCTTCAGGATATTGTTTTTGATTGAAACATAAATCGCCGCCTTTGAGTAGTACAATGGCTTTCCACTCATCATTTTCCCACTCTTCTTTTTTCTTTCTGCTGTTAAATGCTGATTCTAACTTATCCAAAAATCGAAATTTGTCTTCTTCCGAGGCATTAGAAGCGAGAGCTTGATTAAAAATTTGTAATAGTTGATTTTTTGGAGAGCTAAACTTAGCAGCAATTTCTAAAAGACTAAGTGTCCAAATATGGTTATAGTACCAGCCTTCTGCTAAATAAGGAATAAGATAATCCAATGCTTCATTTTCTTGTTGAATCCACCATAATTTATGATGAACTAAATCGCTAAATAGTTCAGTAAAATATTTGCTACCAATGCGTTTTTCTGCAATAGTTAAATTTTCTGTTTTGATTAATTGTTCTAGACGAGTTCGGAAATGATTTATTGCTTGCTTATTGATTTCCCGTATCTCTGATTTTTTACGCTGCTCAGGTATCAATAAATCATCTTTCAAGAATTTTGCATACTTTTGATCTAATTCTAATTGTTCCGGTAAAATGAACGAATATTTCTCATATAATTGTTCTAATTTACCCCTGACATCGTTAACACCCAGCATCTCCTTTAAAAATTCTTCATCAGGACGACGCATCATAGCTAAAATGTAAATAGCTCGCTTATCTTGTGGGTTGCGTTTACAATGAACCAGAAAACGGTTAACAGTTTCTGCAATTACTTGTTCTGAAGGTGTCTTATATGTCTTCTGAGTATCTTGAGACACTGGAGCTAAAATTTCTTCTGAACTATATTCACCCCAGTTTGAAGCTATTTGCTCTACAACAAAAGGAATACCAAGGCTAAATTCAGCGATTTTTTCTACTTCTGAATCTTCAATATCATAATTTTTTCCACTAAAATATTTTTTGATGCTTGCTTTGTCAAATCCATTAAGAGAGCGGCTAATCAGATAAGGTTGGGAGAAATCCTGCTTATAACCCCGAAAATACACCCCAGCATCTAATTGCCCTAGGGAATTAGCAGCTTCATAACGAACATCTTTATTTTGATCTTTGAGCAAGTCAATTAGTAAATCAGTAGCTCGTAATCTGTTTAATTTTCCTAGTGCGATTGCTAGCTCACTTTTTGTGGGAGGTTGTCTATATGTTTGAGAAATTTCATTGTTATAATTAACATTTTCTAAATAATTAAGTGCATAAGTGAAAGTAAAATAATCTTGAAGTAATAAATGACGAAAACGATAGATTTCTTTTGATTGATGATGAGTTTTAATTAATAAGTATAAATTTTGAGAAAATTTAATAAATTCATTGATATTTTCTTGTTCGGGGATAACTCTCTCAAAAATATCCAGGAAAATTTCATTGTCATCTGGTCGCAAATCACTCATCATCAAGACTGCAATTTGTCCTAGTATTTGCTTAAGTTCTGAAAGGGAACAAGGAACAGTAATTCCTTTTTCTTCCTGTTTTTTATGTTCTCTGAGATAACTATTATTTAAAAAGTTATCGAATAACTGGTCTGAATTGGCTACTGCGATCAATTGTTCAGCTTCGCTTTCATTATTCTCTTGATTATTTAGGTATGGCAAGACTAAAACAGTCAAAAGAAATGGTGTGCGAATCATTTTCAGTAAAGCCAAATTTTTAGTTAGCACAGTCCAAAGTTTATTAAAGAAAGCAACTTTATTATCAAAAATATGCTCTAAATAATTTTTGATTTCTTTATAATTTAATTGCTTGAGAAGTACTGCGCCATTTAAATTTAGTTTTGTACTATGATCTTCACTGATTATTTCTTCATAATCTCGCTCGCGACAGGTTACAATCATTTTCTGATTGTCTCCATATTCCGATTCAAATTCTGATAGTTTTTGAATAAAATTAACGCGATAGTCTTGCGGTTTTACATTTGGATCTTGTGAATTAGAAACATTGGCAGGAAGTTCGTCCAATCCATCAAGCATTAATAAAACTTTCTTTGCTCGAATTTGCTGCTCAAGTGAATTTTTAAGTGAATTTTCATCTAGCTCTGGACAAACAATTTTAGTTTCACGTAGCAACCAATCGATTATTGGCTCATTTATTTCACCATTCCATGACCTGATTGCTGCAAATATTGGTAATAATTTATTAGCATTTTCAAGTCTTTCCTTTCCTTGATTTTTCGCAAAACTTCTTAATAATACTGTTTTGCCAGCACCAGGTTCACCTAGTAGTAAAAGACGGTGTTGATAACTCTCAAATATTTCTTCTATACTAGTTAATTCGTCACTCTTACTCTTATTTAGATTCCAATTATTTTTAACTAGATTAGATTTATGTTCAAAAT
Organism: Richelia sp. UBA3308; assembly: GCA_002361335.1. Lineage (GTDB taxonomy): Bacteria > Cyanobacteriota > Cyanobacteriia > Cyanobacteriales > Nostocaceae > Rivularia. The sequence goes on along the minus strand of DESS01000340.1, from coordinate 25,689 downwards.
TGCGTGCAAAATTATAGAATTTTAAAGAATCATGTTCGATTTCTGAGTCAAAATATTCGCAGAACTTCTGCAGATAATCTGTAATAATTTGTTGTGGATTCATGCTTATTTATCTCTATTAAAATAATCTTGGTATTTTTTCCAGAGGAATCTAATTACTTAGAGGATTTTTTAAGTATCTGGCGCTTTATTACCGCGACTACAAAGGCAAAGTGCACCTGGGTGGACTAATAATTTTTAACCCATGCAGACGGGTGCCGGTTTGTTTAGCTGCGGTTTCAACCGCCAGATTATAGGGTGTGTTAGATGCACTTTGGAACATCTGTTAAAAGCCTCCCCTACTAATAAATTATTTTATAAACATCCTCTTAGATTTGAATGTAAATATGTTCAATAAAAGATGAAATTACTTCACTAAACTTTTGTTTAATTAATTTTTGCTTAATTAATCTTCTGCAAGTTCTTCAGGACTCATTTTTGTATTAGCCTTTTCATAAAAGGTTTGATTTGGTTCTTTTGTCTCAATAACACTTTGCAGTAGCCCGGATCTTTTTCCTTCTGGATAACGCTCTTCCATAAACTTTGTATAACTGTGCATCTTATCCTGTGGAGTTGTAGCTGCTTTTATGGTGTAATCAAGGATATCAGCACGCCCATGATAAGAATCATTAAGTTTATGTAGTTGATTTCCTATGGTTTCTATTTGCTGATTAGAAGCGCCAGCAGCAGCAGCGACTGCTACAACCATAGCTATTCTTTCTTGAAAGCAAGCACAAGCACCACCAGTTACTATTCCAGCGTGAAAATCTCCTTCTTCTTTACCTTCAAGGGCAACTGTACCCCGCCCAGTCATTGGTATGCGACGAATTTCTCCTGGAGGTGTTTCTAAACTCACATAACCAAAAAAGTTGACTCCATCTTCGATAAAAGGTTGAGCAGAAGTTTTTATTTTTAGAGGTGATGGGGGAGTATTATCAAGAAAGAATTCAATTGAAACTTTTTCTGTTGAGGTATCAGAAATTTTTGTTCTATCACCTTTGGGTTCTGCGTAGGCATTACCAGTTTCTGAAAACTCAATTTTTAATTGATATTTTTTGTGATTATATCTGTCTCTAAAATGGCTAGAGAAGCAGAAAAAATAAATTATTTGAATGAAAAAAGATTTGTGATGAATTTCTTTAATTGTTACACCAAGTTCTTTTAATCCTTCATCCTGGGTTTGAGGATTGGCAATTTTATTCATGGTATCTGATACTTTTACCTCTTTGCCATCTACTGTTTGATAAGAATTACCAACTCTTGCATGAAACATGGTTTTTATCTCCCAAATATTGTTAATGAAGTAGGTTGGTGTTGAAAATAGTAATGCCGGACAAGTGAGTTGTGAATAGTTAATAGTTAATAGTGAATAGTGAATAGTTAATAGTGAGTGGTAATAAGACTTTTAACTTGGGTTACATTCTGTAATATAGTTAAGTTTATTTGTGCCGACTTGTTTTATTTTTGATAATTTGGTGGAAATTCTTGAAAAAACTGCTCATATTCTTCTTTTTTATCTGGATTACTATATCTATTTAAGGCTTTGTAAGCATTTGGATGTCGAGTTCTTTTATATATGTTCTTTAAGCTTGACTCTACAGCATTACGAACATTACTAATAGGGTCGTTTCTCCAGATATAAATTAAATGTTTTACTGCTTGAGTTTTATCTAATTGTTCTAATTTTGTCTGCAAATCACCAATGGCTTTTACAACAGCTTCACGAGCAATCCTATCTTTATAATCCAGTTTTTTAAGTAATACTTCCATGGCACTATAATCATTCATATTACCAAGAGAAATTGCAGCAGCAGCACATATATCTGGATCTCGTTCGTCTAATGCTTCACACAGTATTTGAATAACCTCTGGAGTTTTAAATTCGCTCATTGCTTGAACAGCTTTGATTCGCTCATTGCTATCATTACTATTTTTGAATATGTAAATAATTTCATTAATTTCATCAACATTCAATTTTGGTAATTTCTCTTGATTGATGCGTTGGAGATATTTATTAGCTAAATTAGCTAAATCTGAACCATTTTTACTAATCTCTGTTAAAGATTCTTTAGCAGCATCACGTACATTACTAATAACATCCACTCTTACTGCTTTGTTTAAAGCGTTTATACTGGCTTCTGTTGATGTTAACTTTCCTAATGTTTTTGCTGACTCTTGACGTACATAACGGTCTTTTTCTTTATTAAAATCTAAAGTATTTATCAGAGAATTAATTACTTTTTCTGTGGATAATTCTATTTTTCCAAGTGTTTCTGCTACCGTTGCTCGAACGTCAGGATCTTGATTTAATTGACCCAATAAATCAACTAATTTATCAACTGCTTCTTTATATTCTGGTTTACCTAAGAGTTCTGCACTACGTTCCCGTATTTCTGGGCTGGGATCTTCTAAAGCCTCAATCAGCCCTGTCAAATTATTATTTTTTAAACCTCCTTGGAGTTGATTTTCTCTTTGACGTGCTAAAGCGTTTTCATATACTTTATCTAAATTATCTTTTTCACGCCAAAGAGCGCGTTTCAGTTTTATAGTTTCTATAGGCTGAGGTTTCCATAAATCTGTTTCAATATAAATTTTCATTAGCGCATCTAAAGCTGTCACACGAACATCTTTAATCGGGTTATTACGCATAACTTGAATTAAAGGTTCAACAGCTTGTTCTAAAACTGTTTTTTTATCACTGTCTTTCTTAACCATATTTCCCAACTCACGGGCTGCTGCTGCACCCACATAACGATCTGGGTGTTTAAGGAAATCAACTAGTTGTGGTACTACTAAGGCATTGTCAAAATTTCCTAACAATCTCATCGCTACCGCTAAAACATCAGCATCTTGATTTTCTTCCTGTAGGGCTTCTAGTAGAGCTTTCTTTGCTTCTGGGTTTCTCCAACCGCTATCCGCCAGATTTGTTCTACTTCCAATTACCCACACGACACGGCCTCTAATGCTTTTGATCGCATCACGTAAAATATAATCACATTCTGGTCGGTCTATAATTTCGTAGGTATCAAAAAAGATTATTAAAGGTTTTTCTTTGGCGAGATTGGTAATTCCTGTTCCTAAATTGTCAGCTAACTCAATTTCCGGTTGTCGGAATACATCTAATTCTTCTTCATTTTCACTCAAGCAATCATTCACAAATTGGAATGCGTCTTCAAATTCTTCCTCCTCCAAGTTCCCTTGACTTCCCCGTAGCAATTGAGCAATACCATCTGTGCCCAAAGGACGAAATTCTTGAACTTTTTCATCTTCAACTCTAGATTCCAAAGCCGTTGTGACTTTATTCTTAGCACGATCCCAAGATTTCTTTTTATTCTGATAGTTAGAAAAATGTTTTTCCCAACCTTTTTCAACAAATGACTGATAAATTGCTTCTAATACTGTAGTAGCCTCGATATTACCCTTTCCTACCTGTAAATTAGAATCGCGATCGCGTTTTTCTTCCCAGTCCAAAAATATAGTATTTACCTTACCTTGAAATTCTGGAGATTTGATACTAATAAATTCCAGTTTTCTCAACAGAGTCGTTTTACCTATACCACCAGTTCCATAAAATAAAAAAATATACGGTGAAACATTATCCCCAGAATTTGAATCTAAAGAAATTAAAGAACTCAATACTTTCGTAAATTTTTCTTTCTCTTGTTCTCGCCCTAAAAAAATTTCAGCCATTAGCCTTCCTACTTGTTTTCAGAATCACATTCCTCAAGTCTTTTTGAAATCGCAGCAATCAATAAAATGTCCTTCTTTTCAATTCTATTATTATCAGAAAAGCAAATAATGGGAAGGTGCCCTTTTACACTTATTGGTCTACGAGTAATTTCATGTCGGTTTTTCCATCGTCTCCTTCCTTCTTCATACCACTGTACTGTTTTAGCGAACTCTATTATTGCCTGATTTTTGTCAAAAATTGTATTGCAGATTTCTTCCCAAATATGCTTTTGAGCCTTAAAACCAAAGAAGCCAAAATTATGATCTGACCAAAGCTTGTCAATTTCTAATAAAATATTACAATCAATCTTTTCTAAATCAATTTCTTCTAATCTACCTTTTTGTTCTTTTTTAGCAGCTTTGAACATTATTTCCCATGTTTTTTTGTTTGCTTGTGAAAAATTTTTATCTTTTAGGAAATCACTCAATTCTTTAAATAATTTATTTAGTTCAATCTTGATTGGAGAAGCATCACCAGACCACAATGGTATCTCATCACCAAAGTTCAAAGCAGAAGGCGTTTTTTGACGTTGAAGAATATTAGTTATTTCCTGTTCAATATAGTTGACTACGGTGTCGCTAGTAATTAAACTTTGTTGATATTTTAAATCAAGTGCTTCTAGTAGTACACTCGTGAATTTTCCGTGTCCATTTCTCAGGGCAAGGGCTGTTGCATCATCCCCAGAGGCAACAATTAAACAGCAACTACTATCAAGTCCACTTCGCAATTTATTTAATTCATTTTGATCATTAGGATGAGGAAACAAGAGTCCGCTATAACAACATTCCAACCAAACAATTTTGTTTTTAACCGGACTTTTTATTAACTGTTCGCACAACCAATTGAAGGAAACACCCCAATTATTCTTTTCAGGAATACCATAAGTATCACTGGTTGCCAAAAAGCCTTCAAACTTTCCCGATGTGTCCTTTTTCCTTAAACCATGTCCAGAGAAAAATAGCAACGCCACATCTGTATTAATATTGCTTTGTGGGTTGAAAAGCTGATTAATAGCTGATTCTAACTGATTTTTTGTTATAAGTCCTTTAGAATCAACTCTGTCTTTTTGCTTTTCCCGCTTTTTGGGCATCAATGTGATATTCCAAGTCAAGTTATTATCGCTTTCCAAACGTTGAGCTATTGCCTCTGCATCCCGAGCAGGGTTCTCGAGATTTTCTGGATTATTTCCTCCTCGTGACGGATTTCCAAGCATAGGGTATTTATTAATACCAACTATTAGTGCTTCTCGCTTTATATTTGTCATATAATATACTTACTAACTATAAAATAAACTATAAAATAAACTACAAAAGAAACTATTAAAATTACGATTATCTATAAAAAAATAATTTAAGACTTTTAGCTACCAGCAGGATATTCATAAATATACAATTTAAATGCGTAGAAGCTTACTAGGTTCAAGTCAGTCCCCATGCCCCATGGCCATTAACCAACTTAGAAATCAGAGTAAATACTCTACCGGAAAAATATACCAGTTGCGTAAGTCCTAATTACCTCCTAATATATAAACTAAGACAGTATTAGCTATTTTTACATAATTTTTCCTTTAAAATATGGACTCACTTGATACAAAAAAATTACTTGCTTTTTTACTTGCTTTAAAAAATTTAGAAGTAGCTCTAAGTGAAAATGATAAAGTATGGTTAGAAAATGCAGGTCAAAGGTTAAAACTAGCGTTACAAGAAACAGATGTAGACTGGAATGAGATTGAAAATATTCTCATGAGTACCATTGAAATTAATCCTTCTCTCAAGGATTTGTATCAAGAGTTTCTTGCAAAAATTAGCAGTGAAGATGACATTATTGAGTTTATACCGCAATGGGCAGAGTTGGAAAACGAACTGCCAAATGAAACTAAGGATGAGTTAGTAGAACTCGGCTTTTTTCCTGATGATACGCAACCTGAGTCTAAAAATGACGAAATTAGAAATGTTGTTGTTTTCGTCCTTACAAATGAACAACCGATTAAAACTACTCAAAACTTAAGTTTTCTTGAACGAATACAAAGACGTTTGAATCCACCAAAACCAGGAGATTAAGTTAATTAATGAGTGATATTATATACCCTACTATTAATCTTTATATATACGATCTACGGAATGGATTAGGACAGAATTCGGAAGATATTGAAAATAATCGTAATACATATAAATATAAATTTCCTGAAAATATTAGAGACTCTTTATTTGAATTAGATACAGATTTTGAGGCCGATTACGTTGAGCTATTAGGAAAAAATAAAAGAATTGAAAAATTTAGCGATCAAGCCTATGAAGGATACTATTATCCCGTGCGTTTGGCAGATATCTATGGACTTTTATTAGATTGCTCTGTAAAAGACCAAAAAATTCCTCATCCAGCTAATTGTTTTAAATATATCAAAACTCATATTGATTCAAAGCTGAACAATCAAGTAGCCACTGTTGGGCAAACTTGGATGGTTAGTGCATCTTTGGCTGATTTTCCGAAGTTATGTTCTGAGTCGATCGCTTCATACTGTTATGAGGCTATCATGCCTGATGGTAATTGGGATGAAGACTTACAAGGCCAAGGAAATTTTCTGGGAGGACAAATATTTGAACTATGGCGCTATAGTTTACTGCTTAAGGAAGATAATCACAATAGTTCATCCCAATATTCCCTAAATAGCAGTATTCAAAATATCCAAGAGAACCAACATGTAATTATTGCCCTTTATCCTAATTTAGCTACTGCTGAGGGAGCCGCTAAATTTATCTTTGACTGGATGCCTTTGTTTTGCTATCGTCATAAAATTATGTTGGCTTCTGCTCAGAGCCGATGTCTCAAACAGCAATTAAAAAAAGATTTCGTTTTTATTCAAAAGGGTATAAAAGACATTACACAAGCAAGTTCTCAAAAATTAGAATTAAGAACAATACGAAACATTTTAAATAATGCACAGAAGATTTTAGCTCAGTATTCAACTAATATTAGCTATTATGATTATCAAATTCGCAATATTGAACTCAATTTAGAAAATTACCAAAAGCGGTTATCTAAATTTCCAATTAAAGCTTCTTCAAGTGACCTGAATTTTCTAGAGCAATTTAGTAAATATATTGAAAATAAAGATTTAGTGCAAATCAAAAAAGACTACGAAAATCTCAGTCCAGGTTCCCAGTTATTAGAAGTTTTAATTCAATCCATGACCTCTTTAACCAGTATTATTGAAATTGATGAAGAAGAGCGCGAACGCAATTTTCAAAAAAACATTGCTATTTTTGGTATAGGGCTTGCTTCTGCTGGGTTAGTTGCTGAGACTTCTGATTACTTTGTAGAAGATATTCAAAAACTTCCCCTCGTCAAAAATTTACCTTTTTGGAAACATTGTTTGTCAGAACAAGTTGTTACTATGTCAGACTGGACATTCTGTCCACAAGAAGGAAAAAATGATCCAACAGATGCGGTAGTTGCGATCGTATTTAGCATTCTTGTTGGAGTAATTGTCGGAGCGTTGACTAGCTTATTTTTTAGTGCTAATTCAGCGATTCGTGAATATTTTCAAAAGCGTACTAAGTAGGTCAGTGTTGAAAATAGTAATTAGAATAAGAAAGTAGAGAATAGTGAATAGTGAATAGTGAGTAGAAGGCGAAGCTAGCCAATTTACATTCTTTAATATCGTTGAGTTTCTCTCTAAGTGTCACGCATTCTACAACTAAAAATTACGATAATTTTTGACGTAAACTTTTCAACATTTTGCGAGTTCCTTGAGTAAAAGCTTGCTCTATTAACTCGGGAATCATCTGGACAATATCTAAATCTGGAAAAGTTGGACTATTAGTTGATTCTATGTATCCATCGTTTCCTAAAAGGTAAATTTTCAATTTAAAATCAGCAAAAATCCATAATTCTGGTACTTTTATTACTTGATAAGCTTCCAAGGTAGTAATAGATGTGACATCAGCTTCAATTGCTAAATCTGGAGGAGGATTTATTTCTAAATCAATACGTTGTAAGGAACGTACTTGTTGAGAATTTTTAATATAAAAACAGGTATCGGGTTCCAACCCAGCTTTTTTTATTTTTTTGAAAGTTGTAGAACCAAAATCTTCCCAATCTCTATCTTGAATATCTAAAATTGTTGTCACAATATAACCGATAATACGGTGAGATCTTTCGTGAATAGGTAAAGGTGACATCAGTTCTAAAATTCCGTTGCTGTAATTAATGCGAGGAATACTGCGTTTTTCTCCAAGCTCTTGCAAAAGAGATTCATATTGTTGCCAAGAAATATTATCAATTAAAAGGTGACTGCCAGGAGAAATATTAATTGATTTGATGGTAATAGTAACGGGTAAAACTACCATATTTAGTTATTATTTGTTAGTTGTTGGTTGTTAGTTGTTAGTTGTTGGTTGTTGGTTGTTAGTTGTTAGTTGTTAGTTGTTAATTCTTAATTCTTAATTCTTACTCATTGACCCCCACAAATATGATAACTGTTTAACCCGTAAATAGCGCACCCATATCAAAACCTTAAAACCTTGATAAAATAATACTGATAAGGTTGATTTTGATACTTTTGACTTCCACACAGCGGTAATAGGATATCCTAAAAGAACAAAGAAATATGAACTAAAGATGAAGCTGGCAGCAAGAATTAGTCAGGTATCGCCTTCTCTAACTTTAGCGATCGCCGCGAAAGCGAAGGCGATGAAGGCGGAAGGAATTGATGTTTGTAGTTTTAGCGCTGGGGAACCGGATTTTGATTCGCCAGTTCATGTCAAGGCTGCTGCACAAAGGGCTTTGGATGAAGGTAAGACAAAATATGGTCCCGCTGCGGGTGAACCCAGGTTAAGGCAAGCTATAGCCCGCAAGTTGCAATCGGAGAATAATCTGGATTATCAAGCGGAGAATATCATTGTTACTAATGGTGGCAAGCATTCTCTGTTTAATTTAATGCAGGTGTTGATTGAACCGGGTGATGAGGTAATTATCCCTGCTCCTTACTGGGTGAGCTATCCAGAAATGGTTAAGTTGGTCGGCGGCAATCCAGTAATTGTCATGACTGATGAAACATCTGGGTATAAAATTAAGCCAGAAATTTTAATAAGTGCAATTACGCCCAAGACTAAATTATTTGTGTTGAATTCACCATCCAATCCTACAGGAATGGTGTATACTCCCGAAGAAATCAAAGCTTTGGCCCAAGTAATTGTAGAGAAAGATATTTTAGTCGTTTCCGATGAAATTTATGAAAAAATTGTTTACGATGACACAAAGCATTTGAGCATCGGTTCCTTAAACGACGAAATATTTGCACGCACAATTGTTAGCAACGGTTTCGCCAAAGGTTATTCAATGACTGGTTGGCGTTTGGGTTATTTAGCAGCACCCGTGGAATTAATTAAAGCAGCAATCACCGTTCAAGGTCATAGTACATCAAATGTGTGTACCTTCGCTCAATATGGTGCGATCGCAGCTTTGGAAGAGTCGCAAGATTGTGTGGAGGAAATGCGTCAAGCTTTTGCCAAACGCCGCAAAGTGATGTTGGAAAGAATCAACGCCATTCCCGGATTAAATTGTTCTCAACCCGATGGTGCATTTTATTTATTTCCAGATATCAGCAAAACTGGTTTAAAATCCCTAGATTTCTGCAACGCTTTATTGGAGAAGCATCAAGTAGCAGTAATTCCTGGTGTCGCTTTCGGTACAGATAATAATATCCGTTTATCTTACGCCACCGATATGGCAACAATTGAAAAAGGAATGGATCGATTGGAAGAATTTGTGAAATCGGTTAATAGTTAAGAGTGAACAGTTATCAGTTATTAGCTGGTAACTGTTTTTTTTGGCGTTGCCTACTCAGTTTATGAATTCAGATTTTGAAACGTTATACTTATGAGGGGCAACGCCAAATTTTCGTACCTGACTCAACTGAAATTCGCTATATACTCTCAGCGAGTGCTTCTAAATGAAAGGCAACATTGTTGAGTGACATTTCAATTTCGTTACTGTAAGAAAGCTTTCTCCACATTCGAGTTGTAGCGTTATCTAGCGCGGTTGTATCCAAATATTGTGCAAAAATTAGTAACCTCTGTGAGTCTGTTTGAGCTAGTGCTAAACTTTCTAAAAATTCTTGAGGTGTCATAGTTTACAACTCCATTGATGTAGGCATTTTGAGCTTTTATATTTTTGCCACACCTGGATTTTAATTTCTGATATCAACTTAGCCGGATTCAAATATTAACGGTGGGGATTGAGGGAGGGAGTGAGGGAGAAATTGCTATAAGAAATCTGATAAGCGGAACAGGAGTAGTTCTAACCTCATCTCCTTACTCATTACTCATTACTCATTACTCATTACTCATATTAAAGGTCAAAGCAGATAGATGTAAAAGCTTTTTGACATTTTATATTATAATTAAGAAAAATACTGTTAACAGCTTTGACATATTTTTTTATACCTTTAGCGCTCGCAGGAAATAATCAGCTATGAAAGAGATCATTGCTGCGAATCTGATCCGCTACCGTAAAAGTTTGAGCTTGTCTCAAGAACAACTTGCACAACAAGCCGGAGTAACTCGCCAGAGCATCAATAACTACGAGAACGCTAAAACTTTACCAGACAGCAAAAACCTCTCTGATTTGGCAAATGTTTTGGGCATTACACTCGATGACTTGCTACGCTCCCAAGGTGAAGGATTACCCAACTTCCGGTTTCGCGCTCATGTTTCCTTTGATAAAAATCCCCAGTTTGTAGCCCAAGTTTTACGAATGCTGCAAACTTATAACGCTCTAGAACAAGCTGTAGGTTATCCGACATATACCCCAGAAAGTACACCTTGTCACTGCGTCTCAGGTAATGAAAAACGCATTCAAGCAATTGCGACTCAGTTTCGTCATCGTTTGGGATTGGGAGATGCTCCTATTGCTAACCTGTTTCAATCAGTAGAAGAAATTGGTTTAAAAGTTTTACGTCAGTCAATTCCCATTAAAGATTTTTTTGGTCTGAGTGCTTGTAGTGAAGTCAGCGGTGCTTTTGTTTTAGTAAATACCCATAACATCACCATAGAACGTCAATTATTTACCCTTGCACATGAGATTGGACACCTAATCTTTCATCGTGTCGAGTATGAAGACAGTTTAGTTGAAGAAGGAACAAAAGAAGAAGAAAAAGCACGAGAAAAAGTAGCTGATTATTTTGCAGGCCATTTACTTGTTCCTCAAGCTGAATTTGAACGGATATATACCCAAACTAAAAATATTATTGAACTAAAACGGCATTTTCGGGTGAGTTATCTAGTTATCTTGAATCGTTTAGCAGAAATGGGAATCATTGATTTTGCTAAAAAGAAAGCCAAAATTTGTGCAATTTATAAAAAGCAAAATAATGGTGTATCTTTGAAAAACTCAATGGAATTACCACCTGCATTAGCTGCGGATGAATATCCAGAAAATGAACGTTATAAATATTTAATTTGGCAATCTTTAAAATTAGGCAATATTTCCGAAATGAAAGCAGCAGAACTTCTGAACTTAACTGTTGAAAAACTACGGTTACATCGTCGAGAAAGAGAGATTTATGCAGTCTACTAATGGAACAATTCTCGATGCAACTGCATTGATTGATTTTTGCTGGCTAAACGAGTGGGAGTGGTTACAAAGTTACTATAGCCCGTTATACATTGCTCAGGAAGTTCTGGATTCAGATCAACTGGAATATCCCACCCGTGAAGCCGCAAAAACTTACTTAAAAGCCCTCAATCTCTCAACAGAAGAAATGTTCGCCAGTTTTCTAGAATTTGGTACAAGAGAACCTCTTTTAAGTGTCGCAGACCGTTCTACAATTGCCATAGCCCGTCATCAATTGCTTATTTGTGCCAGTGATGACGGGCTAGTTGTTAAAACTTGCAAAACATACCAGATTGCCTATATTAGAACACTGCGATTACTTAGTGAAATGGTAGAAACTAAACACAAAACAGTGATAGAAGTAAAAGCAATGGCTGATAAGTTAATCGAGGAACGGGGTAAACACATTTCCCCCAAAATTTTGACAGATTGGAAAAGAAGTTTACAAACATAAGCAATTGTTTACTCCTAACTCCTTACTCCCAAACCCATATCCTTCAATCCCTTTCGTAACTGCTCGGCTGCAAAAAGATTATTTTGTTTCTCATGTAAATCAATCGCTTCATTAAAAGCAGATTGTAGGGTGTGTTAGATGCACGACAATCAATCTGTTAAAACACATAATTTTAATACATCTAACGCACCAATAAAGCTTGGTGCGTTACGGCAAATGTTCACCTGTTATCTTTCCCATGGAATCCTAATTCCGTACTACACCCTACTAATCAATTATTTTATAAACATCCTCTTAGGTATTCCCGAAGGGTAGCAATCGTAAAATCTAGTTTTTGCGATTGCATCCCAACCGCACTTAGCGCCCTTGGCAATGACAAACTAAATCTTGGTAAATTTTCAAAATTGGGATGTTCCCAATAATTTCGAGTTTTTGTAAAAAGTATACTTGAAAATAGGCACGATCATAGATTTAAAATAATCTGGTAACTATTACTTGTAGTAAGGTAAGTAGAATGCTCGGTAAAATCCTGAGTGGACGTTACAAAATTACCGAAGTACTGGGACGAGGTGCCTTTGGTGTAACTTTTAAGGCTATAGATATGCAACGTCCGGGAAATCCTGAGTGTGTAGTAAAACTACTTAAACCACTAACTACAAACCCAAAAAATTTAGAGGCTGCAAAACGTTTTTTTAATCAAGAAGCAGAAATTCTAGAAAGGTTAGGAAAACATCCTCAAATTCCCCAACTGTTAGCTCATTTTGAACAAGATAAAGATTTTTATTTAATTCAAGAATATATTGAAGGTCATGATTTAACTAAAGAACTTGTTCGTGGCAATAAAATGAGTGAATATGAAGTTATTAAACTTTTGCGGGGAATTTTGGAAGTATTGGCATTTGTACATCAAGAAAAAGTCATTCATCGAGATATTAAACCTTCAAATATTCGGCGACGCAATTCAGATAACAAAATAGTATTGATTGATTTTGGTGCAGTTAAAGAAATTAGTAATCAACAGCTTGGTTCTCAAGCACAAGCACCTTTTACTATTCCTATCGGTACTCCTGGTTACATACCTAGCGAACAAGCCAAGGGTATCCCGAAATTATCCAGTGATGTCTATGCTGTGGGAATAATTGCTATCCAAGCTTTAACGGGTATGATTCCGGAACAATTGCCAACAGATGAGCATACAGGGGATTTGATTTGGCGCTATGAAGTACAGGTTAGCTCTAATTTAGCAAAAGTTTTAGACAAAATGGTGCGCTATCACTTCAGTCTCCGCTATCAGTCAGCAGGGGAAGCTTTACAAGCTGTTGAAGGGTTATTATCTAAATCGCCAAACATATTACCTAAATTACCAAACAAAGTTTTTCTTGGTGGAGGAATCGCTGTAGCAGTCACTACTGTCAGTTTGTTACTGTTCTCAATAATTCCCGGTAAAGGTAATTTTTTGACTTATAATAATTCTAATTATGGGATAAAGATAAAATATCCTCAAAATTGGCAACGACAAGATATAGAAAATGCGATTACTAGTGAAGTAGTAGCATTTTTGTCGCCAAAAGATAATCATGCAGATAATTTTCAAGAACATCTTTCTATCAGCGTTGAAGATTTTTCCGGGACATTAGCAGAATATTCCGATGAATTTAAAAATGAAATTCAAAATAATTTCACACAAGCAAAAATTCTCAATGAAAGTACAACAACTTTGGCTAATAAACCCGCATTAAAATTAGTTTTTACTACAAAGAATCAAAAGAATCGTTTAAAAAATTTACAAGTTTGGACATTAAAAGATGATAGAGCTTATGTAATCACTTATACAGGGACAATAGATGATTACGATAAGTTTGTTGAAACGGCGGAGAAAATGATTAATTCTTTTCAAATTGTTGGGGTTTTTAATTGAATGTTGCAGGGAGTTAATAACAAAGAGCTTCTAGTACAAGGAGCATTTTTTCTTCTAGCAGCACACAATACAGGATATCCTCGGAGTCTCCCGGTAACAATGTATCTCAGTCTACCATTATCTAAGTTCCTTTGAAATCTACGAGAAACCAACTCACAGCGCCGTTCTCGCGTCCAAGGTCGGCGAAATCTGTTAGAAATCCAACGAATCATTGGCACCCTCTTTCCATTTCGGGTGCGAGCATATGTTACAGGTATACCTCTACTCCTACCACAATAAAAGGTCGTACTTTGAGCATAGCTGGGTTGAGCGAAGCTTGCAGTTGTACTATATGCAACGATAATTCCTGCCAAAATTTGGGCTAATAACCGCAGTCTCATAAGTCAAAAAACCCCACTGCTAGCAAGTATAAAATATTACTTTAATTGTAGCTTTTTATATAATTCTTGTGGCGATAGATAATTTAGCCATAAAACACGTTAAAGGTGAAAGCAGATAGATGTAAAAGCATTTAATGGAACAATTCTCGATGCAACTGCATTGATTGATTTTTGCTGGCTAAAAGATTTTAAAAGTATCTGGCGGTTAAAACCGCTACTACACAGCCAAAGTCCACCTGCGTGGACTAATGAATTTTAAACCTGTGACGACAGGTTTTGCTTGTGTAGCTGCGATTTCAATCGCCAGGAAAAGTATTAAATTAGACTTTCCGGCACATCCTTTTACTCCTTACTCCTTACTTATTACTTATTACTTATTACTCCTTACTTCTTACTTCTTACTTCTTACTTCTTACTTCTTACTTTTTACTTCTTACTCCTAACTCCCAACCCCATATCCTTCAATCCCTTCCGTAACTGCTCGGCTGCAAAAAGATTATTTTGTTTCTCATGTAAATCAATCGCTTCATTAAAGGCTGTTAAACTATCATCTAGATAACCAGTTTTCAATAATACAACGCCCAAATTTTGATAAGCTTGAGCATAATTTGGGTTTAAATCAATAGCTTTAACATAAGATGCGATCGCTTCTTTAAATAAACCCATGGCTTTAAATGTCATTCCTAAATTATAATATCCAGTAACGAAGGAAGGATCTATTTTTAAAGTGGTTTCGTAAGCGTTTTTCGCACCGTTCAAATCTCCTTTATCTTTAAGTAAATTACCAAGATTGTTGTAAGCTCCTAACTTAAGTATGGGATAAATTGGTAATTTAATTGCGTCTTGATAATTTGCGATCGCCTGCTGATGATCTTTCAAACGACTGTAAGCGATACCCAAATGATAGTAAAGTTCGTACAATATATCGTAATTTTCATCCCCCAGGGCAATTCCTTTCGATAACAAATCGATCGCTTGAGGAATTTGCCCCAAATCTATATACAATGCTCCCAGTTTACTACAAACATAAGTATCATCGGGATTACCTGCGAGAAACTCTTCCATTGCTGCTTGTGCTTTCACAAGTTTATTTTTTTGAGTAATTTCGCTTTGTTGATAGCCCGAATGTAAAATTGCAATTCCTTCTATGTAACCTATCTGCCAATGGGGTTCCCTCTGTAAAATTTCTGAAACGCGATCGTCAATTAAAGCATGATATGGACGAGAAAAACGAACATCGGGGTGATTGCGAAACAGTCGCGAAACCATTGAATAAGGAGATTGTGCGGCACCAATTTCATGGCGCACTAAATTAATTAATAAATATTCTTCTCTTTGAATTGCTTGTTTAATATTGGGAATAATTTCCGGCGCTAAAGTTTCATCAGCGTCTAAAACCAAAACCCAATCGCCGGTGACATATTTTAAAGCTTCATTACGAGCAGCACTAAAGTCATTACACCATTCAAAATGATATACTTTAGCACCATGTCCTTGAGCAATTGTTACGGTTTTATCAGTTGAACCAGTATCTAATATGATTATTTCGTTAACAAATGTTTTGACGCTACTCAAACACTTCGATAAATTTGATTCTTCGTCTTTTACAATCATGCACAAGCTGATTTTCATAATTGATTGTTAGTGGTTAACGATCAAGGTAAATATACCAAGGCTTGAACAGTTGTGTAACGGACATATTGTACTTTTAAAAGATATCGTGATTATTCTTAATAATGACTTTTTGTTACATATTTAGTTTATTTTCTTGACGCTCCCCACCCTATAGAGATATGGGGCTTCTATCCGGTTTATTTTTTGGTGAGAATTCTAGCAATTTTCTTTGTATTGCAGCCAACTTAAATTCGCGATTGCCTCCGGCACCAGCGAAGCTGATCGCTTCTATTTTAATTTTGCTGTCAATGGCTAAATCTGTGCTACTGTTAATTGCTTTTTTTCGGAATTGCATAACCAAGCCAAAATTCCACAAACGATAGTAAAACCGGAGTTATTGGACTAATTAAATATTTGAATAAAAAATCTGCGATCGCGGTTTTGTGGGGACGATTGAGAAGAAAGATTGCAGCAACTATGGCGATACAAGCAATTGTGGCAGTGATGTAGAAAAATGAATAAAAACTGCCAGTAATAGCTTTGGTGGCTGCGATGGTAAAAATACCTGATAAACCACCACTACCAAAGGAAGTAAACATCAAACCATAATTACTAGGATAATTGTTCAATCCAAAAAACGATAAAGTTGCTGCGGGAGCTACTGCTAACCAAGCACCCAAACACAACCAAAATATGGAATAAGCTACAAGAAAATTCATTAATTGTCCTTGAGAAGTATTCCACATAATTACCGATGCTATCAAAATTAATATATTAATAAGAACGATGGTAAATTTAGGCTTTAAACGGTCATTTAACCAACCAAATAAAGGACGACCTATACCATTAAAAGTAGCAAATAAAGGAACTGCAAAAGCCAATTGTTCTGTTTGGAGTCCGACAATTTCTTTTCCTACTTGTGCTGTAGTAGCAATTGCCGTAAGTCCCACAAATGTACCCACACTATAACAAATCCATAACCCATAAAACGATTGGGTTTGTACCATTGGTAAATTTTTTGTTGAATTATTAATATTATTTTGGGAATTACCTTGCATATTATTATCAATGCTTGTTTCGGGATTATAGCCATCCGGTAGCCAGCGTTTGGGAGGCATTTTTAAAACTTGAGCGATCGCCAATATAATGCATGTAAATGTAATGCCTAAAATTACAAAGGTATTTCTGATTCCAAAGGCTTTAATTAAATTAATTGCCACTGGAGCAGTTACCAAAGGAGAAAGCCCAAAGCCAACAACCGTCATACCCACAGCAAAACCCTTGCGCTCGGGAAACCAGCGAGCAGCAACCGCAAGAGGAACACCGTAAACAATCCCAACTCCAATACCCGCAATCACACCATAACTAATAATTAAAAAAGGCAAATTTGGGGCAATACTAGAAAGTAAATAACCAATCCCCACAATAATGCCACCAGTCATAGTCATAATCCGGGGACTAAATCGATAAATATACAATCCGCTAATGGGCATTGCTAAAGTAAACGTTATTCCCAATACCATAAAAGGTAGTAGGATTGTTCCGGGTTTTGCTTGTAGTGCTGCTTCAAAATGGCTACTAAAAATACTCCAGGAATACACCGTTCCCAAGCATAGTAAAATTATTAAACCAAGAGGAATAAAAAACCATCTTCCTATTTCAGGTTTGAGTCCAAATAATGCTTCATTTCTGGGAAAATCAAAGGACTTTATTTTATCCACGACTGACAACCTAAAATCAATTACAATACAATAATTCTAAAAATTTATCAAAACTAAATATTAAATTAATTCCTGCAATCTGAAATTTACCATTTGACAACACTATTGTGCAATATTTTTGCTATTTCAGCACAAATTACTGAATCCATTTTACAGAAAATTTGGTATACATAGGAACTTACTAGTACTATAGTATCACTATTTCTATGACATAAGCTGGACTTACGCAATTGTCACAAGATCCTGGTTGGTGCGGTACACTGATTGCCTTATTACTACCTTGAAAAGCTGTCTGTGTACAAGCACCCTAGGAGTAAAATATGCCGTAAGTCCTAATAAGAATATTTATAGCTACTATAAGAAAGATATATTGCTAATCTTGAAAATATCTGTATTCGCCCACGTTAATTTATAAAAAACTGCATAAATAGTAAAATAAGTTAGTTTGATTGACAGTTCTGTCATTGTTTGCGGCCCCTCGATTCATCGATGGGGTAATAATTCGGGCATTCTTCATTCGGCCATTCTAAATTCACCTTGAGCATAAAAAATCAATCTAGATAAAGTTTGTTTTGTAATTTCAGTTTTTTAATATCAAAAATACAATGAATAAATATAAGTTTACCCAGATAGAAAAATATCAAATGACTGGTTTGATTGATTACAGTGAGATCCAATCATTACCGGAAATTTGGGAAATTGCCGCCAATAGATTTGGGGATATTACAGCCTTAATTGCCCCCCACGGTAAACCAACAATAACTCTAACTTACTCGCAACTTTACTACCAAATACAACAATTTGCGGCAGGGATTCAAGCCTTGGGTATAGGTGAAAATTCCCAAGAAAATATACCCTCAAGAGTTGCTTTGTTTGCTGATAATAGTCCTCGCTGGATGATAGCAGACCAGGGAATTATCATGGCTGGAGCGGCAAATGCGGTACGTTCTTCGGCAGCAGATAAGGAAGAATTGTTATATATTTTGGAGCATAGCGGCAGTATTGGTTTAGTAGTAGAAAATATCAAAACTTTGAATAAAATTGGGCCGGAGATATATAGTAATTCCCCGAATGTATTATTACAATGGATAGTTTTATTATCTGACGAATCACCGAGGGACGGTAAAAATATTCAAGATACTCAAACAGATATACAAATTATAAACTTTCCCCAATTAATCGAACTAGGAAATAATTTTAAATTGCAGTTCGTCGAGAGCAATCCTCAGAAACTAGCGACATTAATTTACACTTCTGGAACAACTGGCAAGCCTAAAGGTGTAATGCTTACCCACAGTAATTTAATTCATCAAATTAATACTATTCATGCAATTATTCAGCCCAGTGTTGGGGATAAAACCCTGAGTATATTACCTACTTGGCATAGTTTTGGACGAGTAGGAGAATATTATACACTGTCTCAAGGATGTACTCAAATATATACAAATCGTCGTTATTTAAAACAAGATTTACAGGAATATAAACCCCAATATGTTATTGGAGTTCCCAGGCTCTGGGAATCATTTTATGAAGGAATTCAAAAATCATTCCGCGATAAATCGCCACGAATGCAAAAATTAATTAATAATTTTCTTAAGGTAAGTGGCAGATATATCAAAGCTGTCCGAACTTGGAAAAAACTCGATTTAGAAAATTTAAATCCCACGACAGCAGAAATTATTAATGCTTGGAAAACCACCATATTATTGGCACCGTTACATTTTTTGGGTGAAAATATAGTTTATAAAAAAATCCAACAGGCAACAGGAGGTAATATAAAACAATTAATTTGTGGTGGTGGTTCCCTTGCCCAACATTTGGAAGATTTTTTTGAAATTGTGGGGATTCAAATATTAGTTGGTTATGGACTTACAGAAACATCCCCCGTACTTTGTGCCCGTCGATATTACCGAAATTTGCGAGGTAGTTCGGGTAAACCCATTCCCGCAACTCAAATCAAAATTGTGGATTTAGAAAGCGGGGAAATCCTACCCGCAAATACACGAGGTTTGGTGATGGCAAGGGGAGAACAAGTAATGGAAGGATATTATTTAAATTCTGAAGCTACTAGCAAAGCTATTGATTCCGAAGGATGGTTCAATACAGGTGATATTGGTTGGTTAACTACAGAAAATCAAATAGTATTAACTGGTAGAGCTAAAGATACCATTGTCCTCACAAATGGCGAAAATATTGAACCCCAACCCATCGAAAATGCTTGTTTACGAAGTCCCTATATCGACCAAATTATGCTTGTAGGACAAGATCAAAAATCCTTAGGAGCTTTAATTGTTCCCAATATTGAAGCCTTAGAAGCCTGGTTGTTAAATCAAAGTTTATCTATTACAAATTCTGACATAAATGCTAATTTAAACAATCAAATAATTCGCGACTTATTCCGAGAAGAATTAAATCGAGAGGTTCGCCATCGCCCTGGATATCGTCGCGATGATCAAATTATTGTGTTTGAATTAATCCCCGAACCTTTTACTATAGAAAATGGTTTATTAACCCAAACATTAAAGGTTCGTCGTAATGTGGTGATGGAACGCTACCGAGATGCGATCGCCAATTTATTTGTATAAATACAGCATATTTTATTTTTGTGAGGCACAAAAAATACTTTTTTACTTATTTCATTGTATTTCTAGCATCGTAAATACTCAAGCACTTTAAAAATTTAAGGACATTTTGCAAGTTGCTGTTTTGTACAAAAAAAATTTTCTCAAACTATTGTGGTACGGGCAGAGAAGGCCCGTGGAATTTACCTCATCAAGATGAAATATGCTGTAAATTCTCAACATAATCATAAGACAATTAGGTTACGGTACCAATCATAAACGTAAAAGGTTAAAGATAAAATTAAACTCTAAAATTGTTGTTTAAATTACAAAAAAAAGTACCCGTAAGGGTAATGTTACATCAAATATCCGAGGTGTTACAACATGAATATAAATTGATTTTTAAGGAGTTTTCAAATGACTGCATCAACTGTAACACCTGTTTTACCTTTATTAAAAGAAGGCGATAGTGGAGACGCTGTTCGTTTTCTTGAACAATTATTAGTATCTATCTGGTGGTTTAGTCGCGATCGCTATAATCTGATCCACACTGAGGTCTCTTTTGATGCTAAGTATGATAGTATAACCACTCAAGCAGTAAGAGAATTTCAAGAAAATTACAACAGATCATTTCCTTCTCCTGACATCATAGTAGATGGAATAGTTGGAGAGCAGACTTGGCAAGCTTTAGGTGACGCTATCTTCCGTGCTACTTATTAATTCTAGATAGCTGGTTATCAAGTTCTGATTTATGCCCGTCTTTAATAGAAAAAACCCCATCTGCTTTATGGCAGGTGGGATTTTTTTAGAATTTAGAATTTAGAATTTAGAATTTAGAATTTAGAAAAAACAATGAATTTAGAATTATTAATCTTGATTCACTGCAGTTTTATTCATCAGAAGATTATTCATCACAAGAAGGTTTTGGATTTTCCTCAATCTTAGTCCACTCAGTGTGGAAAGGCCCCCCTTTTTTGTCAATACGGGAATATTCTTCCTTGTCAATACGCTCATAAGTATGCGCTCCGAAGTAGTCCCGTTGTGCTTGGGTGAGGTTTTGAGGTAAACGCTCGCTTCGGTAGCTGTCAAAGTAATTTAAGGATGCGCTCAATACAGGAACAGGAATGCCTAATTTTGTTGCAGTGATAATAACTTCCCGCCAAGCATCTTGTCTATCAAGAATTGTCTGCTTGAATTCGGGTGCTAACAACAAATTGGGGAGTGAAGGATTGTCGTCAAATGCTTTCTTGATTTTGTCCAAGAATCCTGCACGAATGATACAGCCACCTTTCCAAATTCTGGCAATTTCACCAAGATTAATATTGTAGTTATTTTCTTTGGAAGCTTTGGATAACAGCACCATACCTTGAGCGTAGGAGCAGATTTTGGAACAATAGAGAGCGTCGCGCACCATATCGATAAACTTCTTGGTGTCGCCTTCATAGTTACCATTAGGACCAGAAAGTTCCTTGGATGCATCAACCCGCTCATCTTTGTAGGATGATATAATTCGGGCATTTAGTGCTTCAACAATAGTAGGAATTGTTACACCCAAGTCAAGTGCATCTTGTACTGTCCAACGTCCGGTTCCTTTGTTTCCAGCTGCATCTTTGATTAATTCTACTAGAGGTTTTCCAGTTTCTGGGTCAATATAAGCAAAAATATTGGCAGTAATTTCAATCAAGAATGAATTTAATTCATCGGTCTTATTCCACTCATCAAAAACTTCGGCTAGTTGCTTGTGGTCTAAACCGGCTACACTTTCCATTAAATGGTAGGCTTCTGCAATTAACTGCATATCGCCATACTCAATACCATTGTGAACCATTTTGACATAATGTCCGGCACCACGAGGTCCGCAATGAGTAACACAAGGACCATCATCAACCTGCGCCGCGATTTTGGTCAAGATGGGGAACAGTTCGTCATAAGCACTTTCCCAACCTCCAGGCATCAAAGAAGGACCGTTGAGGGCTCCCTCTTCACCACCGCTTACACCCATACCAACGAAGCGAATACCTTTGCGTTCTAGTTCGCTGGTGCGTCGTTCTGTGTTTTTGTAGAAGGAGTTACCGCCGTCGATAATGATGTCGCCTTTATTCAACCAAGGTGTGAGTT
Source organism: Richelia sp. UBA3308 (assembly GCA_002361335.1). Taxonomy (GTDB): domain Bacteria; phylum Cyanobacteriota; class Cyanobacteriia; order Cyanobacteriales; family Nostocaceae; genus Rivularia. Next base: position 3,540 of record DESS01000340.1, on the reverse strand, counting down.
GCTCAATAACCTTATCAACTGCGTTCTCTTTTACCAGTAACAAAATTTTACGGGGACGTTCCAATAAATGCACAAATTTTTCTAAATCGAACGCAGCTTTTATGTTTCTACCCTCAGCGTGGTCTTCCATGAACTTTTCAGTTTTCTCACGGGTGCGGTTATAAACTGCGACTGGGAAGCAATTACGCTCGATGTTCAGAGCGATATTTTTTCCCATAACCTCCAATCCAATCACACCAATCTTTTGTAATTCTTCTGCCATAATTTTTTTGAATAACTGTTTCGACAGTAAATAATGACAGATAAACAGTTTATAAGCGTGATAACAACATCACATTTCAGACATGCTTTTAAAGGATATTTTGAAAGTCTAATTTAATACTTAATCTGGCGATTTCATAAGTTAGTCCACCTGGGTGGACTTCGCTTGTGTAGTAGCGGTTTTCACCGCCAGATACTTTTAAAACAACTTTTTGGAGGTTACCCCCTTCCCCTCTCCATTACCGAACAATGGCACAAATGTACTACATTACCCACCAATTGGCTTGTAGAGACGCAAGGGTATCGCGTCTCTACATTTACATATATCGCGTCTCTACATTTACCGGAATAACGGAAGGTTTAAAATGTATCGCACTCAACCAAAAAGTGGTATGCTACTTAGCAACTGCTTCATCAATAGCAACCCACTCAGTGTGGAAAACTCCTTCCTTATCTGTACGTAGATAAGTGTGAGCACCGAAGTAGTCGCGTTGTGCTTGGGTGAGGTTTTGAGGTAAACGATCGCGTCTGTAGCTGTCAAAGTAATCTAAGGATGCGCTAAATGCTGGAACGGGAATTCCTAATTTAGCTGCGGTGATGATTACTTCGCGCCAAGCATCTTGGCGATCGAGAATTGTCTGCTTGAATTCGGGAGCTAATAACAAGTTTGGTAGTGAAGGATTTTCGTCAAATGCTTTCTTGATTTTGTTCAAGAATCTAGCGCGAATGATACAACCACCTTTCCAAATTCTTGCCATTTCACCAAGATTTAAATTGTAGTTAAATTCTTGGGAAGCTTTGTACAATAACGCCATACCTTGGGCGTAGGAGCAGATTTTGGAACAGTAGAGGGCATCGCGCACCATGTTGATAAACTTCTTGGTGTCGCCTTCATATTTACCGGTAGGACCTTGAATTTCCTTGGATGCTGCAACCCGCTCATCTTTGTAGGAGGACATGATACGGGCATTTACTGCTGCACCAATGGTAGGAATTGGTACACCTAAGTTAAGTGCATCTACTGCTGTCCAACGTCCGGTACCTTTTTGTCCCGCTGCATCAAGAATTAAATCTACTAGAGGTAAACCAGTTTCTTGGTCAATATAAGGAAAAATATTGGCAGTAATTTCAATCAAAAATGAATCTAATTCCTCAGTGGTATTCCACTCAGCGAAAACTTCATGTAATTGCTTGTGGTCTAAACCGGCAGCATTTTTCAATAAATCATAAGCTTCTGCAATTAATTGCATATCGCCATATTCAATACCGTTGTGAACCATTTTGACATAATGTCCGGCACCGCCAGGTCCACAATAAGCAACACAAGGACCGTCGTCAACCTGTGCCGCGATTTTGGTGAAAATGGGGGAGAGGTACTGATAAGAACTTTCTGTACCACCAGGCATCAAGGAAGGACCGTTGAGCGCACCTTCTTCACCACCACTTACACCCATACCAATGAAGCGAAAACCTTTGGGTTCTAGTTCGCGGGTGCGTCGTTCGGTATCTTCGTAGAGGGAGTTACCGCCGTCGATAATGATGTCGCCTTCATCCAGCAAAGGAGTGAGTTGTTCAATTACTTTATCAACAGGTCCACCAGCTTTTACCATTACCAAAATTTTGCGGGGACGTTCCAATAAAGCCACAAACTCTTCTAAGGTGTAGGCAGCTTTTACATTTCTACCCTGAGCACGTTTTTCCATGAACGCATCAGTTTTCTCACGGGAACGATTATAAACTGCGATCGGGAAGCCGTTACGCTCTACGTTCAGAGCGATATTTTCTCCCATAACAGCTAATCCAATCACACCAAAGCTTTGTAGTGTCATAAATTTTTCTAGCTAACTCTTCTAATCCTTTCCTTTATCTTTTAGGGTAGTCCGAGAATTTCGGTTCTCTCCTAAAGAAGACATTAAGAGTTTATTTAAAGAGTAAAAATGCATTATCGATACACATAATTATTTTTAATTTGTATATTAATCTACTTTTATTGGGAATTGGGAATTGGGAATTGGGCCGAAGGGCATGGTTTAAGGGAATTTAGAATTTAGAATTTAGAATTTAGAATTTAGAATTAAGAATTGGTCATGGGGCAATCCAAAATCCTTTAACCTATTGTTGTAAGACTCATAGGAGTAAGCATTAATGCTGACAAATGTCCTGGCTTTAATAGTCGGTTTTGGTAGCTTAGCTATCTACTTGACGGCTTTCTTTTTTCCTGAAGTACATCGCAAGAATGATTTTATTTGGAGTGGTGTCGGATTGTTCTACGCTCTTGTATTATGGGTGTTTGCACCCCGTATTGGCGGATGGTTTTTCTTGGGTGAATTGGCATCTGTTGCTTTATTATTTTGGTTTGCTTGGCAAACCTTTTCCTTACGTCGCCAAGTCACTCCGGAAATGGAACAAACCCCAGTACCCAGTTTGGAAGCGGTGAAAACTACTATTAGCGAGCAAGTTAGTAAAGTTTCGCTGCCACAAGGTTTGGGAGGAGTGGTTACAACTGTGACCAATATCTTACCTGGTAAGAAACAACAGGTTTCTCAAACTGAAACTGCCACTCAAGCGGAATCTACAACTTCCACAACTGAGGACACTTCTGCAGCCACTATAGACAAAACTTTACTTGAAGCAATTGATGAAGATGCTTCTACTGCGACAACTCCAGTATCTGATGCGTCGGTGAAAGATGTTGATAATACTGATACAACTGCTATAAACGAAACTAGCCCAGAAGCAACTACACCAGAACCTCCAGCCCAAGAAGTAGTTGAAACAGCCTCTGAAACTGCTGATACAGAAGAAAAAAATACACCCCCAGTAGAAGAAATTCCCCCCCAAACTCCACCAGGAAAAATTCCACCATCAGATGCAACTCAAGGATGACTTAATGAGAAAAATTACTTTTTGTTGTCAAATCAATATATAAGTAAATGTAAATCCCCTCTCCAAGACTTCTTGGGCAGGGGATAATTATTATCGATGTCTTTACTCAAAATAAAGGCAAAGTAGTGTATAATAGTAGATTAATCAATTTTGATTAAATCAGGAGCATTATCCCATGTTTAATATTTCCCAACAAACGCTTATTCGACAAGATTTGGAAGAGACTTTTATCCTTATCCTTTGCCTTCCTTTAAATTAAGATAAACGAAAGATTCTGTAAAAATGTTTTTTGGGAATTTTCATCGGCGATCGCTTTCACACCAGAGCGATCAGCAACGAAAGGGTGCCGGAGGCAATCGCTTTTTGATTTATATCAAGGGAAGGCTAATTACT
>DESS01000115.1:17753-33238 GCA_002361335.1 Richelia sp. UBA3308 | reverse complement strand
TCATTGTTGTCACCCCGTGAGCTACTTACCACTCACTCCTCACGAAAATGCTAATTTTTTATACTAAGAGCCAAACTATCGTAAAAATATAGTTGTGTGATACGAAGTTGCTTTGTTGATAATAAAAGTTCAAAGAATAATAAAAAAGTATATAGAAAGGCTATGAGTGAAGATTTAACCCAACAATGGTTGACGGAAATTAAATCCTTGAAACAGCAGATAGCACAGCTTCAAGCTGAACGAATCGCCACTTGGGAAAGTGCGGAGAAATGGCGTAAACTTTACAACACTGAAGCCGAACAACGCCGTACCGATTCTCAACTTTTTCAGCAGACTATTGCTTCTCTCAAAGCTGAAATTCAAAAACTTCAAGGTATTGAAGATGCTACTCTTCCTGATAATGAGACGGTAACAGCCATTCAACAAGAAGTCGCGCAGCTTTCCTCCCTTGAAGAATTGAAAACCAAATTAACTGCCGCCATGAAAGAGCGCGATCGACTTTTACAAGCTTTAAAAACTGAACAAGATAACCATTCTCAAACCTGTAAAAGTTTAACCACTGCATTAGGGGATGCCATCGATGGTTTAAAACGTCAGCAAGGGGCAGTGAAGGAGGGAGGGAGGGAGTGAGGAATTATCAGTTTCTTCCCCATGCCCCATGCCCTATGCCCCATGCCCAATAAGCAATAATTAATCAATAGCATCGAGAATTTGATCGAATTGGAAGTTTTCGGCGAAATATTTTAAGGTTTGTGTTAATTGGGTATTTTCTGAGGGAATTTGTTCTAGTAACTCAAAAATTAAATTATCACTACATTGGGCTGCTGCTTGACGTATTTGAGCTACCCATTGGGGGGGCATTTGAGATAATAAATTGGCTAAATCAGCCGATGTATAAATGTCAGTTGATTTAGTATTTGATTCTTGTATGCTAGAGTTTTGTTCTTGATATAAATATTTGACTCCAAGGTGAAAACTTAATTTTTCTAGAAGTATTTGTTTCGGAAATGGCTTGTTGATTAAATCATCGCAACCGGCTGCGAGAATTTCTGAACTTTGTTCTTCAAAAGCGTTTGCAGTTAAGGCCATAATTACAGTATCGAGTCTAATGAAATTATCAGATATAAGTTCATGCTGTTTGGCTTTAATAATTTTGGTGGCTTCATATCCATCCATTATTGGCATTCGCATATCCATTAATATTAAATGTGGTTGCCATTGTTCCCATTCCGCTATTGCTTGTATACCGTTAGTGGCTTCTTTGACGTTAAATCCAAATTTGGAAAGCATTTTTATGATTAGTAAACGACTTTCTGGACGGTCATCGACCACTAAAATACGATATTCTGTTTGAGATGGTGCTAAACCAACTATTTCTCGGCTAGTTTGATTAATTTTGGTTGTTTGCTCGCCAGCAAGATTTACTTGAATATCAAAAGTAAATTTGGAACCAATTTCAGGGGTACTCTCAACTGTAATATCTCCTCCCATCAACTGTACATATTTGCGGCTAATTGCTAAACCTAATCCGGTTCCTTGTTGGGATTTTCTACCGCTAGAAGTTTGTCTAAAGGCTTCAAATAAATGTTTTATTTCTTCAGGAGAAATACCAACACCAGTGTCAGTGACTTCAAAAATCAGACGAGTCGTGGAGCTGTGGCTGCCGTTTTCCCCATCTCCGTCTCCCATGCTCACTCTTAATTTAACGCTGCCGCCTTTAGTGAATTTTATGGCGTTTCCTAGGAGATTGATTAAAACCTGACGTAGTTTACTCCCATCGCTTTTAATGAAAGGTGGAATATCTGATGCAATTTGAAATGTTAGTTGTAAGCCTTTGGCGGAAGCACGTAAACGTAACATTTCTTGTAGATTATCCAAGAGGTTGTGTAAATTGAAGTCGGTGATATTTAATGATGTTCTACCTGCTTCAATTTTGGACATTTCCAGAATGTCGTTGATTAAGTTAAGTAAATGTTCTCCAGCACGGTTAATTATTGCTAAGGAATTTTGATATTCTTGAGAAATGGTTTTATCTTGATTCATTAATTGACTAAAGCCTAAAATCGCGTTCAGAGGAGTTCGCAATTCATGGCTCATGTTAGCTAAAAATTCGCTTTTGGCACGATTAGCTGCGTCTGCGGCGATGACGGCTTGTTGTAGGGCTTCTGAATGGCGTTGAGTTTGGGAAAGTAGCTCTACTTGTTGCAGTGCTACTCCTAGTTGATTGCCTATTTGAATTGCAATGCTGATTTCTCCAGTTTTCCATTGACGGGGTGCAGAATTTTGATAGCTTGCAAGTAATCCCCAAAGTTTATTTCCACAGAATATGGGAATGGTTATATAAGCTTTGGCTTGAAACTGTTCTAATAAGTTAATGTAACAGTGGCTAAATCCAGCTTTGTAAATATCGGAAACGCACAGAAAGCTTGCTCCTTTGGTATAGTTACCTCCTTGGGTGTCTTTTAAATATGTATCATTTATCTTCTGGATTATACATTTATCTTCTTGGGAAACAACTTGAGTAGAATCTGGGTTATCAACTCCATCAGACATTACTGATTTCCAGCCACTTGCTACCGATTCGGCAACAAAATTACCGCTCCAATCGGGATTAAATTGATAAACTAAAACGCGATCGCAATTTAAACAAAAGCGTAATTCTTCGGTGGTGGCGCGAAAAATCTGTTGGATATCAAGAGTTTGCCGCATTCTTTGTAATGTTTGAGCGATCGCTCTTTCTCTTTCGGCACTTTCTTGTAAGGTTTGTTGAGCAAGTTTAATTTCGGTGATATCGGTGACTGTGGCAATATAGCCTTTAAATTGACCGTTTTCGTCAATTTCTGGTAATGCTTGAAATATGACCCAAACAATTTTACCATCGGGACGTAGAAAGCGATGGTCGCTATTGAAGGATGTTTGTGTTTTAACTGCTTGATTCCATGCTTTTATCACTTTTTGGCGATCGTCGGGATATAATGCCTTTGTCCAACCTTTCTCTAATGATTCTTTGATGGAAAGTCCGCTAATTTCGCTCCAATGGTGATTAAAGTAGATACATTTACCATTGTTATCGGTATTTATAATTCCAACTGGGGAAGCTTCAGCTAAAGTTTGATATCGTCGCTGACTATGTTGTAATTCTAATTGGGTTTTTTTGCGTTCGTTGATATCTACCCAGTAACCGACGTATTCTATCGGATAGCCGTTTTGATCGTAAATTAACCGTATTTGCTCTTGAAACCAATGATAGTTTCCATCACCGTGGAAAAAGCGATATTCATAGGTTGCATATTCTTGATTTAAAGATAATTGTTTTTGCAAGGAAGGCAAATCTTCTGGATGTACGTGACTCAGCCAAAAAGAGGAATCAGATAAAAATTGTTGTGCTTGATAACCGACAATTTCGTAAACATTCTCGCTGATAAATGTATTATGAAAATTTCCTGAGGGTAAACGGCTGAAAATTACTGCAGTGGAGGATGTCAGTAAATATTGTAAGCGTTCGGTTGCTAAACGCATTTGTTTTTCAGCATATTTACGGCCGCTAATATCTTCAACTACACCGATGATATATTTTATTTCCTCGGAAGCTTTGCGTACAACCGATGCTGTTAAATTTGTCCAAATCACCTCCTTGTTTCCTCTGGTAAAGGCTTTTTCCATTGCGAATACATTGATGTGCTTATTCACAAATTGATTGTAATAATCGAGATATTCTTCTAGGGAGTCGGGGTGAGTAATTTCTTCACATTTAAGTTGTAGAAGTTGCGATTTAGAATAGCCGACAATTTGACAAAACTGTTGATTGACGTTGATAAATGTACCATCCGGGGAGATTTGAGCAATTCCTACTGCTGCATTTTCAAAGATGGCACGGAATGCTTCTTCTCTTTCCCGTAAAGCTGTTTGGGTGCGTTTAAGAGGGGTGATTTCGATTACTATGGCTCCCACTGCCACAGGAATATTATCTTCGTCGGGAATGGGAAAGTAAGAAACTAGAAAGTCGCGCATCCCATCAGTTTCATTAATTAAAATGCCATTTAATTCGATATTGATAATTGCTTGATTGGTTGTTAAAACTTGCTGGTAAAGTGGCTCTATCCTAGGAGCCGTCAGAGGTATAGTTTCTCGAATGCTTTTACCAAGATGTTCTTTTACCGATACGCCGTCAATTTCAGCAAGTATTTCGTTGATTTGGATAAATTTTAGTTGCTTATCTAGAATAGTTAATCCTACAGGGGCATTGTTGAAAAAGGCATTTAAACGAGCTTCCCGTAAAGCCACTTCCCTTTCTAAGATTTTACGCTGAGTAATATCGCGCCCTTCGGCTATTAACAGCACTACTTGATTATTTTCATCGAATATTGGTTTAAAAGAAGAGTCAATTGTGGCGATATTGCCATTTTTTTCGATCACATCTACTTCTTCACGAATGAATTCACCATTGCCAGCTCGTTTAATTTTTGCTTGGATAATATCTTTGCTAGAGCAAACTTTTGTGCCTAAAGATTCCCAAAAGGGTAAATTTACAACTTGCTCGGCTTCTATACCAAAGAAATCAAGGGCGGTTTGATTTACCGAAATAATTGTGCCATTGGGTTGCACTAGTGCCGTAAATCCAAAACTGGAATTAAAAATTGCTCGAAAACGCCTTTCACTTTCTTGTAAAATGCTTTGCGCTTGTTTAATTTCAGTAATATCTTTATAAGTACCAGTCATACGTAAAGGTAATCCAGCACAATCGCGATCGAAAATTTTTCCGCGAGACTGAATCCACTTCCACTCTTGGTTTTTACAGCGCATGCGAAATTCTACTTCATAAATCGGACGTTTTCCTTGTAAATATGCTTTTAACTCTTGCAGGATAAACTTTCGATCTTGGCGATGTAGTAGTTGTCGTAAACTTAAAACATAAGCATCAATTTCAGAATCGGAATAACCCAGCATTTTCTTCCAACGGGAATCGCGGTAAATTTTAGAATCGCGAATATTCCAATCCCATAATCCTAAATCGCTGGCTTCTAAAGCTAGTTGTAATCTTTCTTCGCTATATCTATGAGCAGTTTCTGCTTGTTTGCGCTTAATTAACCCCCCCAACTGAGCAGCGAGTGCGCTTACCAATTCCAATAAACGTTTATCCCGACTTTTTACACTGCATTTGAAAATTATCAAAACAGCTAAAACTTCATCTCCATTTAAAATCGGTATGTTGAAACAACTTTTTAAACCTACCTTCAAAGCTATTTCTTTACGGATAAACTTTCTTTGCGAAATTTGAGAAATATCTTCTATCCATTGTGGTTGTTTGCTTTCCCAGACGATTCCCGGTAATCCCAACCCTTTACTAAAAGTTATATTTTCGCTGTAACGGCAAAACTCATCTAAACCGTTTTGATTCTCATACCAACCCAAACAGTATTTTAATACCTTACCATCCCTACTAGGAATCCACGCTTCGGCGAAATCCCAATTAATATTTTGGCAAATTAACTGGAGAATACATCTAAAACCACTATCAATATTAATTGCTCTACTAATAGCTTGAGTTGCTGACAACAACAAACGTGTTTCCAACAACGCCTGTTTTCGTTCAGTAATATCACGCGCTATAGATAAAACGTATTGCTCTGAGTTTATTTCTATTAACTCCGCACTTAATAATGTTGTTCTAACTTCTCTTCCGGCAGCGTAAAAATCTACTTCTTGGTTACGAATTGCTTTTTGAGAAATTAAAATTTCCGTTAAACCTTTACATTGTTCTAAATCATGCCAAATTTCTAACTCATCTAACCTACATCCAATTACCTGTTTTCGGGTATAACCAAAAAATCTACAAAAACTATCGTTGACTTCTATACAAATATTATCAGGTAAACTACTTAAATAAATTGGATCGGGAGAAGAACGAAACGCCGAGGCTAACTTCTGCTCACTCAAACGTCTTGCGGCTTCGGCAACTTGTCGCGATCGCGCTTCTAATGTCAAGGAAATTAAGTTACCTAAAGAACGTCCAAAGTTTAAGTCTTCTTGTGTCCAAGAATAAAATTCTTTTACTGTTTCTAAACATAACATTCCAGCAGTTACACCGGCAAAATTTACCGGAATGCAAAATAAAGAAGCAATATCAAAAGGTTCTAGATAAGTTTCTCTTAACTCTTGAGTTCTATTATCAATTAAAGCATTATCAGTAGAAATAATTTCATCATCATTCAAAGCTTGAAAATAAACCGGATAATCTCCAACCCTTAAAGAAACACCAATCATATGACGCTGGCTACTCAACTCAAACAAATCGACACAACGCATTATGGAAGCATTTTCTTCATAAAACCAAACACTAGCTCGCTCTACTTCAACATTTGTTGTTGCTGCTTCAGTTATTGTCTTCAAAGCCACCGATAAGTTACCATTGCAAATCGCCGGATTTTTGGCTAATTCCGTTAACACCAAATTATAAGTACGTAATTTAGTCGCACTTTTAAGCAATATCTGCCGTACTCTTTTTCTTTCAGTAATATTATGTAAAGTAGTAATTATTTTAGTTATATTACCTCCATCGTCATACAAAGGCATAGAACTATAAAGCAAATCAACACAATTACCAGATTTACTTAAATAAGTCACTTCCCTTTCAAAAATCGCTTCTCCATTTGAAACCTGCTCAAACTTGAAACATTCTCCTAGAACTTCTGAATTTAATAAAAAATCAGTAAAACGACGATTAATTAATTGATCAGGCTCATAGCCTAAAACTTTTTTCACCGCCGAATTCACAAAAGTAATATATCCGAAGATATCAGTTGACCAAATAATATCTTGAGATGTCTCAATTAACAATCGATATTTAGTTTCACTCGCCTTTAAAGCAGCTTCTGCTTCCAGACGATTATTCATTTCTTTTTGTATTATTAGACGCGCTTTTTTTTCTTGTTCCCGTAATAATTGACTGCGATTAAATTCTTCTTGTAATGTAACTTCAGCTTGCAAACGTTCCTTCGCTAAAGATATAGCAGAAGCAGCAGCTTGTAAAAGTGAAACTTCCTCAACTGACCAAATTTTAGCTTCAGAACGATTTTCAAAACGAATAAACCCGAAAAAATCCCCCTTAATTAAAATCGGGATAATCAAAATCCCTTGAATATCCTTCTCCAGCAGTACTAAACTTTCATCTTCAGGTAAATCTCTAGCCAAACTACAGATAACATCGCCACGAGAAAGTAAATCATGCCAACGAGGAAAAACTTGCTCGCATTCTTCACAAAAATTACTTTTTCCGACATCAATCTCTGTGTTACACCATACCACTGCTTGTAGATCAGAATTTTCAACTAAACATACACAAGTAGCCCCAGAAGCAACCCACAAACAGCGAATAATTTGAGTGTAAGAAGCACTAGTGCCATCAAAACCTAATAAAATGCCTTGAATCTCCACCAACGCCCTCAAAAAACCTTCCCGAGACTTTTGTTTTTGATTGCGGTTGCTTAACTCCTGTGCAACATTTTGTAGTTTCTGATTTTGTTGTTTTAACTGATTTTGTAACCTTTGAATAATCAGTTGATTTTCTACCCGAGCTAAAACTTCTTCAGCTTGTAAGGGTTTCGTAATATAATCAACAGCACCTAAATTAAAAGCTTTGACTTTTTCAGCAACATCATCTATGACGCTAAGAAAAATGATCGGAACATCCGATATAATTCCATTTGCTTTCAGATGCTCACAAACATCATAACCGTTCATATCCGGCATTACTACATCCAACAAAATCAAATCTGGAGGAGAAGCCAGAGCGGCATTTATCGCCAACTCTCCCGAAATAGCCCTTTGAACTTTATAACCTCGCTTAACAAGAATATCTGATAAGAAATGTAAATTTTCTGGTCGATCGTCAACTATAAGAATTTTTATATTACTATTCATAAACCAATTATTAATTATGAATTCTTAATTATGAATTATCCTTCGCCATTCTTGACCTAGATTTTTGATTGCCGCCAAGCCAAAAAAATACAATTTACATTTTTATCACATAAAAAAACAAGCAAGCTTTAAAACAATTTCACTTATTTTATCTCCGAGATTTGACTGTAAACAAGCTTGCTAATTTATATTACGGAGATTTTTACTAAAATTCTATAATTTAGGGGATTATCCCCCTTTTCCTATTGAAATTAAATAATTAATCTACCGGCTGAAAATCAAAAATCCACAAGCCTCTTCTTTCAAGATACTTAGATTTTTTGGGGTGATAAAAGCGTCAAAACTATATACAGCAATGATTTTACCTCATTTACTTGTTTTCTTAATATATTTACCTAGAAAAATTTAAATCGAATTGACGGGCTTTTAACTTTTTTGAAGAAAAAACTTTTAAGGGAACCCTCGAGTAATTTAGATGAGTATAAAAATAGAAAAATATATCAATTACCAATTATTTTTTGAGTAAACTGAAGAATAATATCAAGACGAAAATTTTTAACTAATCTAGTCAAAATTTGAGATAAATATATTTTATGTTCTGGTATTTCTTCTATAACACTTTGTAACAAATCTTCGTTGACTTCCTTTGCAGCTTGATGTAAGGCTGATAACCAATTTCTAGGCATTGTCATCAATTCCTCAAATAATGAAGTATGAGAAATTGTGCTATTTAAATAACGGGTTGCACCATAACTACTATCCGAAGCAGAGACTTGCTCATAAAAATAGCTGACATTGAGATATTCAGCGATTTTCTGCAAAACTATCTCTGGCGATACAGGTTTGCTAATAACATCATCAAAACCGGCTTTCTTAAGTTCATTTTTAGCCTTTGTAAAATCACTAGCAGTAATCGCAATAATTGATAAATCATCATGGTTTTGATTTAAATTTCGTAAACGTTGCGTTGCCGTCATACCATCCATCACCGGCATCCGCGTATCCATTAAAATTAAATGGGGTTTCCAAGTTTTCCAGATTAACATAGCTACTTGACCATTTTCTGCTTCCAATACATCAAAACCAATATTTTGCAGTAATTTCACCAACAATAAACGGCTTTCTTCAGAGTCATCAACCACCAAAATTTTAAATCGCGACTGATTTGGCTTTAAGCCAATAACTTTTTGCTCAAATAAAGTATCTACCAGAGTAGATACAGGGATATCAACTTCAATATCGAAAGCAAAAATAGAACCTTTACCCAAAGTACTTTCGACTTTTATTTCTCCTCCCATCATTTCCACGAATTTAAGAGTAATCGCTAACCCTAAACCCGTTCCTTGTGAAGATTTTTTTCCCGCCTCTGCCTGTACAAATGCATCAAATAAACGATCTAATTCATCGGGTGAAATGCCACACCCAGTGTCTTCTACCTCGAATAAGAGATGGGCAGAAAAGTTAACATTCCCCTTGTCCCCTTGTCCCCTTGTCTCCTTGTCTTCTTGTCCCCTTATCCCCTTGTCCCCTTGTCCCCTTGTCTCCTTGTCTTCTTGTCCCCTTGTCTCCTTGTCTCCTTGTCTCCTATCATCTATAAAACTGACTCTTAAGGTGACACTTCCTTGAGGAGTGAATTTATATTCTTCTACAGCGATCGCAGTAATGGCGTTGCTAATCAAATTAGTTAAACAACTGCGTAATTTTTTTTGGTCAGTATAAATATATTGAGGTACCTTAGAGGCAACAATAAAATTAAGCTGAATATTTTTTTCCTCAGCTTTTATTTGAAACATTTCTTCAATATTATCGAGCAACCTATATAAATCAAAGCTTGTTTTATCTAGGGACATAACTCCCGATTCAATTTTGGAAAGCTCTAAAATGTCGTTAATTAATTCAAGTAAATTTTCGGCACTACGATTAATAATCCGAATATTCTCTTGCTGTTCGGCATTTAACAAAGAATCATCGCTCATCAATTGAGAAAAGCCCATAATCGCATTTAAAGGCGTTCGCAATTCATGACTCATGTTAGCCAAAAATTGACTTTTAGCTTGAGATGCTGCAACCGCTTTAACTTCTGCTTTAAGTCGTTGAGCAATTTCACCTTCAAGCTGTTGATTTTGTTCTTTGAGTTGTCGATAAAGTCTTTTAATAATTAGTTGATGCTTGATTCGTGCGAATAATTCTTCCAATTGAAATGGCTTGGTGATATAATCAACACCACCCATTTTAAAAGCTTTAATTTTTTCAGAAACACGATGCAAAACACTTAAAAAAATGATTGGAATATCGCAAGTTGTTTTACATTCCTTAAGTCGTTCACAAACTTGAAAACCATCCATATCCGGCATTTTAATATCTAGTAAGATTAAATCCGGTGGACTTAATTGTGCAACCGTCAAAGCCATAGAGCCGGAAACTACTGACTGTACCCTATATCCCTTTTCAGATAAAGTTGTCGATAAAATTTGAAGATGTTCTAAGTTATCATCAACTATTAAGATATTTTCCCCAGCGACTTGCCATGAATCCCAATACATTGCTGATTTACATTGATTAGATATTCGTGCCTAGCTATCTACGCTACCAGTTGCGATCGCGATCGGACAGTGACGCATATCACTGCTCAACAAAATGCCCGCCTATTTGTCGAACTATCAAACCCAACTCCCTGGTTCATTATCGCCAAAATTCTGTAGAGACGTTATATATAAAGTCTCTACAGATGTAACATCTCTACAAATAAACTACTATTTTCACTTAACTAATCGATAACATTTTATTAACCAGACTTTGCGGATGCGCTTCACGACTTTCACCGTCATTATGAAGTTGACGGTAAAAAAAATCAAAAAATGGAAAAAAAGTCAAGTAATCTAATAACATCCCCTGGAAATATTCCCTGTGGCTATTTGAATATTATGGGTTACGTTGATGAATCAGAAGTAAATGGTCCAGGAAGTCGTGCTGTAATATGGGTTCAGGGTTGTAAGCGCGAATGTGGAGAGTGTTTTAATCCAGAATCTTGGTCCTTTGAAATTAATCAACTTGAATCCATTCATACCCTTGCCGAAAAAATCCTTAGTAAACCGGGTAATACAGGAGTTACATTCTCTGGCGGAGAACCTTTTTGGCAAGCACCAGGCTTAGCATCTTTAGCCGGCATAGTAAAAGCTTCTGGATTAAATGTAATGGCTTTTAGCGGCTTCACATTAGAACAATTGCGATCGCCTCAAGCACCAATAGGCTCCCAAGAATTATTAAAACAATTGGATATTTTAATTGACGGACCTTTTATAAAATCTTTAGCATTAAACTCTCCCGACTCACCAGTCTCATCAAGCAATCAACGGGTGCGTATATTTAACCCAGATTTTGAAGATAAAATTACCTGGGCTAGCGATCAAATTGAAATACATGTATTTAAAGACGGTAGCCGATTAGTTACCGGCTATCGTGGTTGGTAAGACAATGTTCTTAACAGTAATAGTTATCAATTATTGTTCATTGTTAATTGATATAGGTTGGCACCGCTTTCGCGGTGGATGATAGTTGATAAATGGAGTTTAAACCAGTGGCTTGCTAAACGAGCAATTTCTTCTAATGCACCGGTTTCTTTAAATTGGCGGCTTGTATTGGGAATAATTTTTAATTCTTTGTCAGATGCCTTAATTCTTTTAAGTGTGTCTTCATTGCTAGCGACTGTTGGCAAATCATTCTCACCGACAATCAATAAGGTTGGTGTTTCTACGTCAGATAAAGTTGAAGGAGTCAAGCAAGTTTGTCCGCTACAGGAAACTACAGCCCCTACCCTGGTGGGATTTTTTCCTGCTGCAAGTAAAGCTGCACCCCCACCAGTTTGTTCTCCAAAATAACCAATTTTCAAATCACTGGTGAGGGGATTATTAACTAGCCAGTTTGTTGCTGCAGTTAATCTTGTTGAGAGAAATTGAACATTACTAGTACAATGTCTACTGCGTAAATCTATTGCTTCTTCTTGAGGGGTTAATAAGTCAATTTGTACAGTAGCTAATCCGGCTGTTTGGCGTAATATGTGAGCAAGATAACGATTGCGAGTACTGTAGCGACCAATTCCACTACTATGTACAAATATTACTATTCCTTGACTATTTTGAGGTAAAACTATTTCTGCTTGTAAACGGATAGAATCTAGTTCTATTGAAACTATTTTTTCTTCAACGTGATTTACAACAGTTGTATTCATTTTCGTATCCTTTTTTTTAATTCGTAGTTATTTATTCCTACTACCAATATATCTCTATGGCTGTAGTTCAGTACATCATCGTATCCGACCAATAACTAATTTGACAAGTATTATTACTTTTATGTATTTATCCTCCCCCTTTTGTTCCAATAGAAAAGAAGTAATACTCCAACATTTTCTTGTAAATTTGAGCTTAATACTGACGGGACAAGCAAAATCATAAATCAAGCTTTGCCTGTCAGTATCTTACGAATTATTAAGTTAACTTCAGAAAAGTTTAAGGATTACAGCAAGGGAGCAATATGGGATCGCTACATATTTTTTTACAAAAAATAGATATTCCAGACGGAATCAAACTATTTTATTTGTAAGACAATAATTTGAGGAAGTTGGTAGTCTGATTAAATTTTTTCAATTATAACTATCAATAATTTAACCAAACTACTAACTTCAGATATAGTCCCTAGGTAATATATTGTACTCAACTTCTATTTTTAATACAGTTGAAGTCATATCAAGTCTATTGGCATGAGAATGTATATTTTAAACCAGAGAAGAGGAACGTAGGCGCAAATCACGCAAATTTTTAGAGGTATAATTGAATCGCTCTAGGATGCAAGAATTAACGATATAAAATTAATTTATTTATGGGAAATTCTATATCTTGTTGTTCGGTATGTTTCCTAACTAATACGAAGTTAGGAGTAATGATATTGCGTCAAAGTAATACTATTTTCCTTCCGCAATTCGCAAATTTTGCCGGTGGAGTTGATATTTTCACCATTAATTTAGCTAGCCATTGGTAACTACTCCCGTCTCGCTCTAAGATTACCTATAAAACGCACCCTACTCCGAAACTCTCTCACTCCGAAACTCAATCCCCACCGGTAATATAATGGCCGGGAAGGGAGTAGTATCTACAGGAATTTCTGTCTGTCAATGCTTTTGTTTGGCTTTAATATAGCCAAATGTCCCGAAATAATCTTTCTATGGCATCATGGAATTCTTTGCTCACTTCAGTAATTATACGAGAATATCAGTACTGCAGTACTATATAAAACCAATGCGATAGCGTTCACCGCTTCCATAAACTGTGCAATTATTATAAATAGTTATGAAGTATGAACTATGAATTATGAATTATGAATTTTTATGAATTGGTCAATGTTAACAATTCTTTTTATTTAATAGATGTATTTTCCAAGCAGTATAAGTGCCAATGGGACTCCAAATTAAATAAGGAAGTAATAATAAAGCAGCCCAAGGGGAAACTTGTAAAACAAACAAAGTTAAAATAATTCCAATAAGAACTCCTACTCCTCCGATAATTGCTCCGACTTTCATACTTTGCAACCAAAATGAAGCTGGAGTAAAAGCAACAATGACCATTTCAAGTAGTAGATATAAACCCATTAAAAACCAAGTTTGATAACTACCAGGTTCGCCTTCCCATACTATATAAGCAGACCAAGCACCACAAATAAAAATTACCGTCCAAATTACTGGAATTAACTTTTCAAAAGTTAACCAATCTGGTCGTTGTAATCGATTAAACCATTTTATATCTTTGGGTCTGATTATATTACTTCCTAGAGCTACTATTAAAGTTACGGCTCCAATTACCATCCAAGATTTTATCATTGCTTTTTTTGGAAAATGGGCATGGGGTATTATCTAGAGCTTTATCCCATGCCCAATTGTTGATTTTCCGCCTTATTAACTTGCCATAAAACTTTTAACTTTGGTTTTTTTGCGACGCAAACGAGCAATTGCTTGACGCTGTAATTGTCGTACTCTAGTGTGAGAAATATCCATTCTTTTGGCAACTTCAGTTAATGTTAATTCTCGTCCATCACTTAAACCAAAATGTAAATTTACAACTTCTCGCTGTTGAGGAGTTAACTCAACCAGCATTTCCTCAAGACATTCTCGTAATGATTGATTGTTGACATAATCGTCTATAGAATAACTTGTATCTTCAAGTAAATCTTGTAATTCCGTATCTTGTTCTTCGCCAACTCTTAAATCTAACGATACCGGTTGACGGGACATCTGTAGATAATCTTGAATTTGAGAAGGTTTTAAAGAAACATAATCAGCAATATCCGCCATAGTCGGCGTGCGTCCTAATTCTTGGGTTAAATCTCGGCGTGCGTTCTTAATTTTTTTCAGAGTTTGACATACATGAATTGGTAGACGGATGGAACGACTTTTTTGATCTAATGCCCTTGTAATTGCTTGTCTAATCCACCAATAAGCGTAAGTAGAAAATTTATATCCTTTATCGGGGTCAAACTTTTCTACTCCTCTTTGTAAACCCAAAGTTCCTTCTTGAATTAAATCCGTAAACTCTAAATTACGATGCTGATATTTCTTCGCGATCGCCACTACTAAACGTAAGTTAGCTTCAATCATTTTTTGTCGTGCAGATTCTCCTTTATCAAGAGTTTCTTGCAACTCTGATTCGGTCATTTCTGCTGCATCAGCCCAAGCAGAAAAACTGGGCTGGCAGTCTAATTTATTTGTTAAATTTTCTCGGATTTCAAGTAATTGCATTAACTGCTTAACTTGTTGGGCATAAAATACTTCTTGTTCACGAGTTAATAAAGGTACGCGCCCAATTTGAACTAAAAAAGACCGCACGCTATCTGTATTTAGCTTGTGGTTGGCAGATGGGTTTTCTTTGTCCCAATTGACGATTGTGGGTTGCATATTAATCAAAACTCCTAAAGACTTTTACGATTGTTTCGGTTCGGGTACCGTCTAGTGCGTTGCAAAAATTAAACTTTTTTGTATTACTTACTAAATCCAAACCACAATTACTCGCATTTTATCTGTGGAGGGAAATCTAGCTTAGTTGTATTATGCTTCATATAAATAAATCTTAACATTCCCGCAGAATTCGCCTTCCCTGTTGGAATAACTAACCCAAGTTGATTCTTTCTAGGAATATATTCTTCACTTTGTTTGCCTAAATAATCAATACTATAAGCTGTAGATGCACTCAGCATAAACAATAATTCTACCTCCTGCATCAGTTTCTATGATAATGATTTTGTAATATTTTTGCATTAATTGTAGCATTTATTGGAAAATACTGATAACAAAAATCATAAAAATTTGATTTTTTATCGATTAACATTTGGGAGTTTTTGGCATATTTTGGCTGCACCAAAGTAATTAGTTATATACTTATTTAAGTAATAAGATAATTAATGCTTTTTCTGTGACAACATACATATTTTTTTTGGAATAGGTCATTTCAGTTATCAGTTATCAAGTACCCACAGTTGGGAATCGAGGGACCTTAATTTTGGAAATTTTTTTTCTTTCCACG
>DESS01000115.1:3063-17697 GCA_002361335.1 Richelia sp. UBA3308 | reverse complement strand
GCTTGTATCCTGTTTATTTTTTGCTCAAACATGGAAATCTCCCCTAAGCTGAAGACAGCTATGTTATTCAATTTTACGATACAAACCTTATTATAAAAATAATTTCGATAATTTTAACCATTCTTACGATGTAATTTTGATTTCTATCTATGGGTTTATTTAATTTGGAAATTATAATCCTATAAATCATCCCTGCATGAGATGTTCCCTCTTATTTTTATTATTATCAGATGTGCAGGAAAGAATAGCGAAACCTAAATTACAAAAATTTCAAATAAGCAGCATTGAAAATTATATTGATAATTATTTTGTACTGTGCTTCGGTAAAGTAAAATACAATTTGACAATTGAGTAGTTCTATTGTACTATCGTAAATGTAGAGAGTTTATCGGATAGGGAAAGTATTATCCTTGGTAGCAAAGTGTATGTTGCGATTGGGTTGGCGATCGATCGCTGTGTCTTATTTTCTGGAATTAGTTAATTAATTAATACCAATTCAAAATTCAGCCATTGGCTCAGGCTTATACCGCAAACGATATGAGAATTAATCTGTTTGTAAAACGGCTTGAAGGGAGCCTTTTGCAATACTTAAATGAGGAATGAATATGAACAATAGTATTGAAAACAAAATTAAGTTTACTATTTACAACTTATTAGGTGAAGAGAAAGCGTACTATATTGCAGATAAAATTAACTTGGAAAATTTAAGAATATTGACTAATTCTGTAACTAAAATAGAAGAACCCTTAGGGATCGATTACAGTTACCAAGTTTTTATATCTGAAAGTGAAAGGAAAATTGAATGTACGGCTATGATATTAAAGATAGAGAATTTAGAACTGGAAGATAGGGGAATTATTTATAAATATAAGCAAATTAGTAAAGAGACTTATAATCAGTTAGAAGTACCCGTAGTGCAAAATCATCAATCGGTTTATGCATTTGTAAAGGCTAATTTAGTATCAGGGAATTTAAATCTTGCAAAATATGCTTTATTTAGTACTTTCAACGCTAATTTAATAGCAAGACATATTAAAGCTTTGACAAATCAACAACTGACAAACTTTGAACGCGATATTGAAACAGCAATATTTGACACTGAAGTAATGGGGCGTTCGGAATATATGGATATGGGAAAAAGCGATAAAATTTCTCTGTTAGAACTGATTAAAATTTTAGAATCACATCGTCATAGCATTATTATTAATCTCAAGTACTTACGTGAAAATTATCAGTATAAAGGCGTTAAAAGGTTCAAAGGAAGTAGAGATATAGACGGTAACTTAGTTGAACCTTGGTTGAGAACAGAATATATAGATGATGGTGAATATGTGGGTATGGGTAGCTTTGAGATGAACCGTAATACTGCCACAATCAATATGCTGATAACTCGTAGGGTGAAACTTGTGAAGGCAGAAGATGACACTCCAATTATCGAAGTAGCGGGTTTATTAGCAAACAATTTAACCAGTTATAACAACTATACAATAGTTAGCGATCGCCAATTACATATCAAGTCTCTCAAGGTAAAAATTAGTAATAAAAAAACCTTTGATTTGTTGAAAGAAAAAGATGTAATTAATGCTGAAGAATTTGACTTTCGTGCTTGCTATACAATTGATTTAGAAAATTTACCGTTAGTGCCGTTAGATGGGAAATATAACAATATTGAGGGTTTATTTAATCAAATAGCAGAAGTAAAAATATTGGCGAGTATTATTTCGGCGTATTTAAAACAAGAATCGGATACTTTTGTACCGGAACAATTGGATGAATTGAAAAAACATTATTTATCTGAACATATTTATCTAAATTTTCCTACAACTAAAGCTAATGGGGAAATTGATAGGCGAATAAGTTACAAAATCGATATTGGTAGTAAAGATATTCTGAATTTAAGTAAACTGTATTCGGCTAATAAATTTTTGGAAAGAAGATACGAGGTTTATGATATTGAAACTGGGGAGATTTTCAGCAAACCGAATTTTGAAATGACTTTGAAGGATAATATAGCTGTTCGTCAAAAACCACTTTCTTCCAGAATGAAAATTACTAAGGTGGATGAATTGATGAAACCAATTTTTGATGACTTTTTGGGAATTGAAAATAATGGGAAAGTTATGAGAATTTTAGTAAAAGTTGGTGATGAAAGTTTGTTGCGGATGTTGCAAGATAAATCTCAATATGAAATTGTAGAAAAACAGGAAATTATTGCAGCATTCACCGCAGCGAAAATTAAATTAGAAGAATATGTAGAGAATATTTACCGAGATAGAATTTCTCCTTTGGTATTTTACATTGGTTGCACTGGAGTTTTACCTGATGGTATGGAAGGAAAGGTAATGAGTGGAATTCAACTGGCGGCGAAATATCCCAACTTGCATTTTTCAAAAGATGAGGGAGAAGGGTTATTTTTTGAAATTGGTGATAGTTTGATTGGGGTTTGTGAGAAAGTAGAGTATTTTACCCGGAAGGATTTGGTGGAAGTTGGATAAACCGTTTAGAATTCTAAATTCGGGCATTCTAAATTCGGGCATTCTAAATTCGGGCATTCTAAATTTGCACCTCCCCGGTTTTGTTGTTAATTGTTTATTGATTAATCTTGAAATTCCTTTACATTTTCCATAACTTGTCTGTAAAGCTGCTCGTTATTTTGTTCTTGAAAAATCTCTGCTGCTCGCTTTAAGTCGGCTAAACCAGTATCTTTATCTCCCAATTCTACGCGAGTATTTCCCCGATTATTATAAGCAGCACCAAAATTGGGATTTATGCCAATGGCTTCATTGTAATCTGATAGGGCACCCTCTTTATCTCCTTGAGCAGCGCGAGCATTTCCCCGATTGTTATAAGCAACAGCATATTTAGGGTTGAGGCGAATCGCTTCGGTATAATCAGTTATAGCTTCGTTTCTATCTCCTTGTGCGGCGCGAGCGTTTCCCCGATTGTTGTAAGCCTCGGCATAATTCCTATTTAGACTAATTGCTTGGTTGTAATCGTTAATTGCTCCATTTATATCGCCTTGAGCAGCACGAGCATTCCCCCGATTGTTATAAGCTTGAGCGTTGTCGGGGCTAATGCGTAACGCTTCATTATAATCGGCGATGGCACCTTGTCTGTCTCCGGTGTCAAACTGCACTAAACCCCTGCTATTATAAGCTGCAACGAATTCAGAGTTGAGATTAATTGCTTGTGTGTAAGCTGCGATCGCACCTTGGGTATCACCCTGAATATGCTTATACTGTCCCTGAGCGTAAAATTCCTTAGCTGTCGATGGATTCGCTACCGGAGTTGTTTGGGGGCTAACTCCTATCTCTGTCACTAATAAGTCTTTATCATTGCTGCAAGAAACAGTTAGAGTTGCGATCAATCCACTCAACAAGGCTACAGCAAATGCTTGGGAAACTGCCTTTCTATCTTGCTCGAATAACCACCGTTTCATAAGTCACTTTTTATTAATACACCCACAATTTCGTTATTCCGATCAAAAAAATTCATTTTTCTTAACTTTTAATTTTAATTGTCTCTCCTTTTAAGTTATATTGATTATTTTGCCACGAATTGGAAAGGGAATTTGTTTACATTTTACCTTTTATATTTATCATGATAGTAAAATACGCAGAAAAACCAATATATCGGAATTTAGTAGTACATTACGGTTGATATAGAGATTGCTCATTCTTCAGTTTCTGCTTGCTTAGAAGTTAATCGCCAACTGTTAGTTTTTGATACATCTACAGCAAGTTGCTGGATATTGTCTCCTAAATTATTTTGTATATCCTTAGTGAGTGGGATCTCAAAATCTAAATCTAAATTTTGAGTTGTTACTAATCGTACCAATTCAGAAAATGGCACTTTAGTAGTTGTGCGTTGGGAATTATTTAGTTTAAAGTGCGGTGTTTCAGATAGATTTTGAGCCAGCATAGCTTGTTTAACTCGTTCTTGGAGATGCTCAAACTCTGATTTTAAAAGCTTCCATTGTTCTTCTAATTCAATATATCTTGCACCAAGTAAATTTAAATCTTCTGAGTCAGGATCAACCTTTATTTCTTGCATCAATTCTAACAAACGTAAATGAACTTGAGCAAGAATAATGCAGTCAAGGTAAGCATATTCAATTTGTGATTCAGTTAAAGGTCTAATTCCCCAATCACTAGTTTGCTGCTGCTTATCAATATCTTGGAAATGGCATAGTGACCTAGCCAAAGTTTTTAATTTATAGTTAGACAAAGGTAAAATATATAATGGGATTTTTTTTGCCATTTCTAAAGTACAAGTAACATTTTTAGCTTTATTTTTTCCTAAAAACCTCAAATCATACTTAGCATTATGAAATACCTTTTCTAGGTCAGAATTTATCATAATTTTGTCAATAAACTCACTCACAACTTCTGGCTGTTCGAGTACATCCAAAATATAAACACTTTCCCCAGTTAAATCAGACGAATCATGCAAAACTTGAATTAGCGATAGTCGAGGATTGCGAGTATCATAATCAGCAACTTCTGTATCCAGCCAAAGAGTTTTAGATTTAGTATACTTAGCAATCAGAGAAATCATTTCATCAGCCGATTTTAAGTAAGGCATTGAGTAATATTCCCTAAAAAAATTGGATAAAAGTAACCAAGTTACAATTACCCAAGTTAGCATTTTCTATGTATTTTGTTTGTAGTGCCGTATCTCTTTATTCTCAGTAATTAGTATAATTTATAATTTTTTATATTAAATTAAAACTTCTAACCTAAGTAGGTTGGTGTTAAAAATAGTAATTAGGAATAGTGATGGGGTGATGGGGTGAGTAGCAACAAGGCTTTGGAGCCAGTTAATAGTTGGGTAAATTTTCGGCCGACTTACTTATAAACATGAATTTTTAATTAGCGATTCCCCCGCTCTTTAATAGCTGTAGCCCAAGCAGTCAATAAACCCTATTTCTTAAAGAAACGAGGTTTTAGAGCAGAATGAAAAATATAGAGCCAGGATTTAAGTAAAATTAATAGACTAATACAACTCAAATATCTAAGAATCACAAATAGAAGGAGCAGACGCTAAATTTTGTGCTTCACTCACCATTATTTTAATATCTGATGGAGTCCATAAACGAGGTGCTTGACAATGATGAGCTATTAGTAAACCCCATAAACCCTTATTAGTTAAAACAGGTACAGCTAAATTAGCACGAACCTGTAAATTACGTAAAAAATCCCGGTGACAATCAGCGATGGGTTCTAACTCAATATCTGGAATTGCTCGTACTCTTCCTTGTAAATATAAACCAGCATACTCATGATTAAAACACTCATCCGGACCACTAGAACCAAGAATAGACCAATTATCCGAACTTAAAGACTCAAATGTCACCTGTCCATGCCACTGAGAATAAAAGTAATATAAAACTACCCTATTAACAGCAAGTGTATCCCGTAGACGGTTTATAGTTTCTATAATTAAATTATCCCGTTCTATTGTAGTTGTTAACCGATTAAGTACCCTTTTTAGACCACGGTCAAAACTCTCGTTTGAATTATTTTTCACCTTTCTAATATTACAGTTGAGTAATACTTCCACTTCAATAATGGTATGTTATCAACCACATTATTAAATTCATTCTTAAGTAATATTCTTTTAAGGTTAAAGGTTATATGGGACTTGGGCATGGGATTTTAGATTTTAGATTACAAATCTTCCTCATGCCCTTATGTCACCATCTTTCTACTCACTACTCGCTGGTTAGTAATAAAATAAACAAGTTAATTGCATCTATACTCTCAAAGATACTTGCTATGACGACTTCTCAAATCCGCTTTTTAATGTGTGCCCCAGAATACTATGATGTAGATTATGTGATAAATCCTTGGATGGAAGGGAATATTCACAAGTCATCTAAAGAACGTGCGGCGCAACAGTGGGAAAAATTACATCACGTACTGAAGGAACACGCCATAGTTGATTTGGTAAAACCTCATAAAGGTGTTCCCGATATGGTTTTTACTGCTAATGCTGGTTTGGTTTTGGGCAATAATGTCGTATTGAGTCGCTTTTTACATAAAGAGCGTCAAAAAGAGGAGCCTTATTTTAAAGCGTGGTTTGAAGAAAATGGTTTTACCGTTTACGAATTACCTAAAGATTTACCTTTTGAAGGTGCCGGAGATGCACTTTTAGATCGAGAAGGGCGTTGGTTATGGGCTGGTTATGGTTTTCGTTCGGAATTAGATTCTCACCCTTTTCTGGCAAAATGGTTGGATATTGAGGTATTATCTTTACGATTAATTGACGATCGCTTTTATCATCTCGATACCTGCTTTTGTCCTTTAGCAAACGGCTATTTACTTTATTATCCCGGTGCTTTTGATGCTTATTCCAACCGTTTGATTGAAGTGCGAGT
Source organism: Richelia sp. UBA3308 (assembly GCA_002361335.1). GTDB lineage: Bacteria > Cyanobacteriota > Cyanobacteriia > Cyanobacteriales > Nostocaceae > Rivularia. Next base: position 11,318 of record DESS01000115.1, on the reverse strand, counting down.
CGCACCCCAAAAGCGTATCGCTATAGAAGAAACCGACGCGTTGAATTTCGCCTGTAATTCGGTGAATGTGGAAAGCATTGTGGTGATGAATAAAGCTTCCGATATGCTAAAAGCAGCTTTAGGGAAAGTTGGTTTTGAAGTGATTGAAACGCCACTTACTGAATTTCTTAAAGCCGGTGGTGCAGCTAAATGTTTAACTTTACGGGTAAATGAGCCTGTACGGGAAGAATTACACGGCAACACTTACGTCGAAAGTCAAGTTATCCGCATGGAAGGACATTTACTTGACTCCGGTTTAATCAACCAGGCCTTGGACTTAATTGTAGACAATGGCGGTAGCTTCAAAGTATTAAACTTTAATTTGGGAGAACAGCGTCAAAGTACTTCTGCTGCTGAGGTGAAAGTTTCTGCTCCTGACCATGAAGTTATGGAAAGCATTGTATCCCATCTGATTGATTTGGGTGCGGTAAATTTACCAGATGACGAGCGAGATGCTAAACTTCAACCCGTTATTCAAAACGGAGTCGCACCGGATGATTTTTATGTTAGTACTATATATCCTACCGAAGTGCGGATAAATGGTGAATGGGTGAAAGTCGATTCCCAGCGTATGGATGGCGCGATCGCAGTTACTGAAACCCCCGAAGGAATTATTGCCCGGTGTAAAATATTGCGAGAATTAGAAGTAGGGGAAAAAGTAGTTGTAGATGTACAAGGTATCCGCAGCATCCGCAAAACCGAATCCCGAGAAAAACGCAATACCGAAGAATTCAGCTTTATGTCTGCCGGAGTTTCCAGCGAACGCCGCGTAGAATTAATCGTAGAACAAGTTGCTTGGGAACTACGTCAAATTCGGGATTCCGGAGGTAAAGTTATTGTCACTGCTGGTCCAGTAGTAATCCATACAGGCGGCGGTGAACATTTGTCACGCTTGATTAGAGAAGGATACGTACAGGGATTATTAGGTGGAAACGCGATCGCCGTTCATGATATTGAGGAATCAATCATGGGAACTTCCCTAGGGGTAGACATGAAGCGGGGTGTTTCAGTACGCGGCGGACATCGTCACCACCTCAAAGCAATCAACAGCATTCGCCGTCACGGTAGCATTGCCAAAGCCGTACAAGCTGGTATGATTATAAATGGGGTAATGTACGAATGCGTCAAAAATAATGTGCCCTTTGTTCTCGCCGGTTCCATTCGAGATGATGGTCCCTTACCTGATACTCAAATGGACTTAATTAAGGCACAGCAAGATTACGCAGAATTACTTAAAGGAGCAGACATGGTATTGATGTTATCAACTATGCTGCATTCCATAGGAGTAGGTAATATGACACCTGCGGGAGTAAAAATGGTCTGTGTGGATATAAACCCAGCAGTTGTAACAAAATTAAGCGATCGAGGTTCCGTAGAATCAGTTGGTGTTGTCACCGATGTCGGATTATTCCTCAGCTTATTACTACAGCAATTAGATAAATTGACAAGCCCCTATACTGCACAAGTAGGTTAATTAGTATAGAGACGTAGCATTGCTACGTCTCCCACAATATAGGTTAAACCACAGCGTGCAATAGTTAATGATACACGAATTTAAGCAAGTTAAATTTTATCTTGAGCAACAGCGAGAAAATTAAAAGCTTGAAAAGGATATTCCATTGAATTTAGAAATCGTTCATAGTTAAGTGGCTCATTTTGTGAAAGCCAGTCTTTAATTAAAAATAAGCAATAATCATGATGTTGAAAAAACTGGTAAATCTCAGATTGAGAAACCTGATGAGCTTTTAAACCAGATTTAGAACATTCAAAAAGAATAGTTGGATGGTAGCGCTTCAATATAGATTCACTACCTTTTAGTGCAGCTAATTCCCCTCCTTCTACATCAATCTTGATGAATCCTATAGGTTTTTCAGGTGGAACAATTTTATCTAGTCGGACACGATTTACCTTAATGATTTTAGCATCTCGTTCGGCATTGGAAGAAACATGAAGTTGTAATCCACTATAACCGGAACGATGAGGCAGCAAATAGAAATCTACTTCACCATCGCTTTCACCGAGGGCAGCTTGGATTATTTCGACATTGGGAAATTTACGTTTGAGCCATTTATATTTGTAGGGAATGGGTTCAATGGCAATATGTTGTCCTTGAGGTGAGAGTTTATCAATCAGATTAAGCACCGATCCCAAGTGAGCTCCAATATCAATACAATTCATTGAATTGTTGATTATTCGACTCATTGCCAATTGCGCTCGTTCAGATTCAATATAGATCTCATGCAGTTCCGGATGTTTCGTGCGTTTTAAAATTTTGGTAAAATCGCGCAATTTAAATGCAGTACTTTCTAAAGGGGTGCCAATGAGCTGATGAGCAAGGTATTCCTTTATTCGCATAGTTCCAGCCTATATGTAATTTTTTTACAGAGGCGACGTAACTAATAATAGTTTATCAATGGTCATGGCAGTAGTACCGCTTCGCGGAAGTCAAAAATCAAAAGTAAAAAGTCAAAAGTATTATTTTTTCTAGCTTTGACGTTTTAGGAATGGTTGGTTAATTTAAGCCGCGCTGTACTAGTGTCGATCGTGTTTTACCTAAAAACGATATAAATGACAAAGATAGAATTGATAATTTCTTAGTTTGGCATAGTTTTATCTTATGATTCAATTGTAATCGTACATCATACAAAAACTCATAAACCGCTGATTAAAATCAACTTTGATCAAATGCAACAAAAAATTTCTAACAAACAATTTCAAATCAACACCGTAAGTTTTCTTACCGATTTTCTACTTACAGGAATGGTTATCGGACCAATTGCTGCTCCTTTTCTTGCTGCATCAAACTTACCAATTCTACCTCAAATTGCCGAGATAATTTATTTCATGGGTAATCATGTTTGCCCTCAACCACATATGGGGATAGAATTAGCATCACCATTTATAATGGCTGTTTGTATGCGTTGTTACGGAACAGTCATGGGTTTATTCGCTACCCGTTTATTATATATTGCGGATAAAGGAAAAGCTTTTTACTGGCTGCATAAATATGGTTGGAATGGTGCGGCGATCGCAACAGTATTAATGATGGCCTATCCGTTGGAAATGGCAGCGGAAATTTTGGGTTGGTGGAGTTTTCAGAATATTGTTGTTGTACCCTTTGGGTTAATTACTGGTTTAGCTTGGGGGTTATTTACCATGCCAATTTTCCACGGCTCTAAAAGCTAATTAAATCATCCGCCCTCTTGTGCTACGGGCATCGCAAGCCCGTCTTAATTATAATATGAAGCTTATAATCAAATAATCATCCAAAATTCGTGGATTAAAAATGCACAACAGCAGTATATGGTGACGGCTTAGACAAATTATGATTGAAATCACACCTACGCTCAAGACAATTGAGAATACGAAGGGCAAGTTGTTTACCGACAACTGGTTTATTCACAAGATCGTCGGCTCCAATGTTAAATACTTGTTCTCTAATCGCCACATCTGTATGTACGCTCAAGAATAATATTGGTAGTTTGCGCCAGTAAGGATGATTTCGCAGTACTTTACACAACTCGATACCGCTAATATAAGGCATTTCGATATCCAATATTAGCAAATTGGGATCTACAGCAGGAAGTACTTCCCAAAATTGTCGAGAGTCTTTGAGGGTGGTTAGTTGAAAATTCCAAGGTTTGAGGAGAGAGGGTAAAGTTTGTAATAACTCTATATCATCGTCTATGACCATGATTTTTTTATCATGAGAAAATTGGTCTAAAACTTGTTGGGAAAATGCGATAATTTGGGTAGAAGTAACTGGTTGTTTTAAGTAAAAATATCCACCATGTCTAGCTACTTTTAAACGGTCTTCAAGTCTATCGCTATCGGCAATTACAATAACTGGAATTGATGGTATATGTAATTTGAATTCAGCAATTAATGATAAACGTTCTAATAGTAATGTGGGTTGAGATAGCGATTTAGTAAAACAAACTTTCAGAATAACTGCATTCGGAAAATCGGAATTGTGTTCGTTATTGAGCCATGTTCTAGCTAATTCTAGATTGGGGGCTATGGCTGTTTGGATTCCTTGGCTGGTGGCTTCTTGGGTTAATTGTTCGGTAAACCTGGTATCATCATCGACAATTAATAATAAAGGGTAGTTTTTTTTCAGTTGGGAAGATATTTTCCGATAAGAATTATCTTCGATATTCAATTCTTGGTATAGGGCATTTAAAATATTTTCAGATGCCAATAGTTGTTCATTTTGGCTACTAATATCAGTTTGTAGGAGTTGTTCTAACTGCCTAGCTAATTGGGAGCCATTATCAAAACCAAACAACCCCAAATTTCCTGCCAAACTGTGAGCGATTAATATTGCTGCTTGGCGATTGCTACTGCTAAGATTACCATTTCTCAAATTTTTGAGGGCTGATTTAATAGTTGCCAATTGTTGTTTATTTTTTTGCTGATATTTTTGCCAAGCTGCGGTTAATGCTGTTAAATGTCGTAAATGCTTATTTTCCTTAGATTCTAGAGAAATTGGTGGACTCGTTTGTATAGAATTATAATTATGGGGTGGAGGCTTTAAATAATATCCTCTACCTCGTACTGTTTCAATGGGATCTTCGGGTAAACCAGCGAGTTTTAATTGATTTCGCAAGCGTCTGAGATGGGAACGAACTGTTGCTTGTGCTGGATATTCCACCGATGACCACAAATTGTCGATAATATCTTCTATACTAAATACTTCTTGAGTACGATGCAAAAATAACTCTAGTAAACTATACTCTTTTGCCGTTAATAATATTAATTTTCCCTGATAAGTAACTTCACCGGTGCTGGTATTAAGTTGTAAATCTCCCCAACTCAAAACGGGATTGGAATTCGAGTGAGAACGACGTAACAAAGCTCGAATTCGAGCAGCTAATTCTTCTAAATCAAAAGGTTTACCAAGATAATCATCTGCTCCAGCATCAAGTCCCTTAATTTTATCTTGGCTGTGATTATGGGCTGTTAATAAAAGAATCGGGGTACGATAACCATGTTCGCGAAAACGCTGACAAAGACTAATTCCATCGAGTTTGGGTAAAGACCAATCGAGGATAATTAAATTATAGGTGTAGGTGGAAGCATAAATCCATCCTTGTTCTCCATCAGTAACAGCATCAATTACATAACTTTGTTCTGCAAGATTTATTCGCAATACATCAATTAAAGTTTCATCATCATCAACTAGTAATATTCTCATCTAACATCTGCTGCTCCATAAAATTTATTGAATAGTTAGTAACTATAGGAATCCGGTTTGATTTTTGTTCGCGCACCGTGGCGCAGCCATAATTATTTTTTGGGTAGGCAAGAGGCAAGAGGCAAGAGGGTTTCATCAAATTAAGTTGTATTACTAATTACTCATTACTCATTACTCATTACTCCTGTCACATACCCTACAATTTAAAACTCCCATTGCAGTATTTTAGCAATCCGACTAGCTAAAGTCATAGAATTAAAAGGCTTTGTAATTACACCCATAACTTCTACATTTTGAAACTGTTTTTTATCAGTAGTTTGGGTTTTAGCTGTGAGCAGAATGACGGGAATAGATTGGGTTTTCGCATTCGCTTTTAACTGTGATAATGTTGAAATTCCATCCATATCTGGCATCATTATATCTAGTAAAATCGCGTCTGGTTGTTGAGCTTGGGCTACTTCAATTCCTTGTGCCCCGGAAGATGCTACAGTAACTTCCCAACCAGCTTCAATTTCAATTCCTACCTGTACCACTTCTTGGATTGTTTCTTCATCATCAATGAGTAAAATACATTTATCTTTCATTGTCATTGCTCCGAAACGCGAATGACTGCCGGAAGGGTAAAATAAAAAGTACTACCAACTCCACAACTACTTTCTACCCAAATACTTCCACCATGTTCTTTAATAATTTGACGACAAATAGTTAACCCCAAACCCGTTCCTCCTTTCTTGCGGGAATCAGAAGAATCAACTTGCTGAAAACGCTCGAAAATATTCTCTAATTGATTGTCAGGAATTCCTTGTCCCGTATCTTTGACTGCAAAAGTTACGTAATAATTGGTTTTTTGTTTTTGATTTTTAGTTATATTTTTAGTTATATTTTTAGTTATATTTTTATTGGCCGGTGTTTCCATTTTCGCCGATAGCCAAACACAACTGTCTGGAGGAGAAAATTTAATTGCATTACTTAATAAATTAGTCAGGGTTTGAATTATATAATCCCTATCAGCCCAAACAACAAAATTAACCGACTCAGCAAACAATTTTACTCCATGTTCCTGTGCCATCATTTGCATAGTTTGAGTAGCTTCAATCATTAATTCAGTAGCTTTGCAGGCTTTCTTATTCATGGTAATTTTACCTGACTGAATGCTCTGCAAATCCAGTACATTGTTAACTAAACGTACCAGACGTTCTGTTTGCTCGTCAGCAATATTTAACATTCGCTGTCCTTTAGTACAAAGATTTCCTAGTTTACCAGTAGCCAGAATTTTCAAAGAACTATGAATTGATGTCAGAGGAGTACGCAATTCGTGACTAACTACGGAAATAAACTCATCTTTCATCCTTTCTATGGCTTTACGGTCACTAATATCATTAGTAAGGGCAAAAAATCCCTTGACTTCACCATTTTCTTGTTCGTGAATGTGGGGAATATAAGTAACATTTACAGAATGAATGTATCCATCTTGAAAGGTAATATCATTCTCGTATGTAACCTGTTTTCCCGAGAGTACCGTCTCTATATATTTTTGTACTATTTGGTACTCTTCTTGTCCGTGAACTTGCTGCAAATGACAACCATAAATCTTATTTGGTGAGTGTCCCAACCAAGTTTGATAAGCTTCATTATTAAAACGATAACACTGGTATTTGTCTACATAGGCAATTAAAACTGGTAGTCCATTGGCAATTAGACGTAATTGCTCTTCACTACGACGCAATGCTGCTTCTACTTCCAGACGTTCGTTAATTTCTTGTTGGAGATTAGCGGTACGCTCTGCTACCAATTCTTCCAGGTTTTCTAATAATTCCCCTTGAGATAAAGCAATACCTATTTGATCTGCTAGTTGTTGCATTAATTCCAACTCAAAATCCGTCCACTCCCTAGTAGTTTCGCATTGATGAGCAATCAATAAACCCCATAACCTGACGCATTCTTGAGCTTTACCAGTTTTAGACTTAATATTTTGCAGAATTGGTACTACCAATTTGGCTTTCACCATCCATGCTTCCATAAATTCAATTAAGCATTCAGCTAACCCCGCATCTTTGGAATATATGTCGTTAATTGCTTGTACTCTACCCCCAGCGTAAAGTTCTCGATATTCATGGGGAAAAACTTCTTCGGGAAACTCCATACCCAGAATCGGGGAATAATCTGGTAAAACTGCTTCACTAATGGGTAAACCAGTTCCATTCTCTAAAACCTGGTAAATCAAAACCCGATCTGCTTTGAGAATTCTTTGTACTTCCGTTACCGCAGTCTGAAGAATTTCTTTGAGTTGTAGCGATTGACGAATCTTGAGGGTGACTTCGGAAAATAACTGGATACGTTGATGTTGGAGGTGTAGTTTTTTTGCTGCTGCTCGTTTCAGGTTAGTAACATCCCTCAAAATCAACAAAGTGTAGTTGGGTAAAATCTCCTCAACTCGACTATATTCAAAAGTTTGGATGCTACCGTTTTCATGTTCAATGTTCACTTCCCCAATACTTTCCTCCCCTCTGAGATCGAAAGCATAGAGAAAGAAGTCAGTAATCGATTTACCGATTAATTCTTTTGTGGATGAACCAAATAACTGGCAAGCGGAAGGATTAACTGCCACCAATTGATTTTGTGGATCGACAATCATCATCGCTTCCCAGGAGCGTTCAAATATCGCTTGGAATAATTTCTCTACCTGAAATTCTCCTATACGCTCCATGGTTCAAAAATCTTAGATTAAATGAAAATTTTAATTGTTGTAAAATTAAGTTTACTTAAATTTAAACTGTTTAAATTAAGGTGTTACCAAAATTAATGAAAATTCTCATAACTTTAGAGAGCTTGAGGAATCGCTGTTGATTATGTGGACAAAATTTAACCTTGTGAACAATTGTCAACATTTTTGATGTATTTTGTGCTTAATTTTTGGTTTTTTAATACAAATTAGGTTGGTGTTGAAAATAGTAATTAGGACTAGTACCACTACCCTTCGGGAACCCCTACGGGGAACGCGGAAGTAAGAAGTAAGAAG
>DESS01000115.1:1194-2982 GCA_002361335.1 Richelia sp. UBA3308 | reverse complement strand
ATTTACGCCGTGTTGTACTAGTGAGTAGTAAATAGTGAATAGTGAGTGGTAATAAGGCTTTGGAGCCAGTTAATCCAAGCTGTAAGTAAGTTCGGGTAAATTTTCGGCCGACTTACTTAGCTTTATATTTTGTTGATAAATAAAAAATAACAATCCATCTGTTAAAACATATAATCTTAATACATCTAACCCACCAATAACCCTTGATACATTACGGCAAATAAGCAGGCTGTGATTTGTCCCATAGAATCTTAAAAAGCCGTAAAATTCCCTACTTTAGAAGTATTTTATAAACACCCTCTGAGAAAAAGTTTTTTTCGGCATTTGTTCAGTAATTTTCAGTTTTTTACAGTTAATATCAAGTCGGGCTAATTACTTACTATATAAACCGATTAAAAAGATGGCGGTTATTACCTATTACTCATTACTCATTACTCGTTACTCGTTACTCATTACTCGTTACTCATTACTCATTACTCAACCCCCACAGATATGATAACTGTTTAACCGGACATGATATCACTCCTTCCCTTGCTTAATGGGAATTTGAATTATAAATTCAGTACCTTTACCGGGGGTTGAGAAACACATAAGTTCTCCATGGTGTCTATCCACAACAACTTGATAGCTAATTGCTAATCCCAAACCAGTCCCTTTACCGACTGGTTTTGTTGTATAAAAAGGGTTGAACATTTTTTGACGTATTTCTTCTGTCATACCTAAACCGTTATCGGCTATATGTATAGCTATCCGCTGGGAATTTAAACTTTCAGTAGAAACACTAATGAGAGGATTTGTAAATTCTTTATCATTAATTTTTTCTATATTTTTTACTATTTTTTCTTCTAATGCATCAATAGCATTAATAAATAAATTCATAAATACCTGATTAAGTTGCCCTGCGTAACATTCTACTAAGGGTAATTTACCGTAATCTTTAACAACTTTGATTTCGCAGCGATTTGGTTTAGCTTTCAGACGATTTTGGATAATCATTAAAGTACTTTCAATATTTTCATGAAGATCAATTTTTTTGTATTCTGCTTCATCTAAACGGGAAAAAGTACGCAGTGATTTAACAATTTCTCGAATACGTTCGGAACCTGTTTCCATTGAATTGAGGATATTTGGTAAGTCTTCTTGTAAAAATTCTAAGTCAATATTTTCAATTTCCTCTTCAATAACTTCTGTGGGATTTGGATATTCTTTTTGATAAACTTCTACTAATTTTAATAAATCTTGGAGATAATCTTTAGTATATTCAATATTGCCGTGAATAAAGTTAACTGGATTATTAATTTCGTGAGCGATACCTGCTACTAATTGTCCTAAGCTGGACATTTTTTCTCTTTGTATAAGTTGGGCTTGAGTCGATTGCAGTTGGTTAAGAGTTTGTTCTAATTTTTGAGTGCGTTCTTGAACTTTTTGCTCTAAACTCTGGCTATAAAATGCTAGTTTTTCTTGAGCTTCTGCTTGCTCTTTTAATAAATCTTTAACTCGTATAATTAACTGATTTAGAGAATTTCCTAATACACCTAGTTCATCATTTGCAGTGATAGGTGTTTGCAAATCAAATTTTGATTTACGGGTAGTTGCTTCAGCAAATTTTGTTAAATTTTTAATGGGAAGAGTTATTGTTGTTGTAGTGTACCATGCTAACAAAGTTGCCAATGCTATAGATATTATATTGGTACCAAAAACTATAAGACGACGGGTATATATGGCTTGAATTAAAGCTTTATCGGCTTCTTCATCTCCTTCTTCAGCTATTTCTACTAACTCATGTAA
>DESS01000115.1:396-1102 GCA_002361335.1 Richelia sp. UBA3308 | reverse complement strand
ACTTGGATTTTTTCTGGTGATTTCAAATTAAGTACATTTATTTGTTTGATTAATTTATCAACCTCTTGAAAATAGGCTTCTGGCACACCCTTATAGGTTTTCAGGAATTTATATATTGCCATATTATGTTTCATATCCTTATGTTCTGGATATTTTTTATTCACCTGTTTTACAAAAGACTTTATTTCATCCCAACTTTCTTGCACATTCTCAGCATGTTGGAGAAAATCGGTGTATTTTTCTTGTAAATCTTGGGGTTTTTCTAATAATGAAATAAATTGCTGCTGATGGTTTCGTGCTTTGAGAATAGAAGATTGTAAGTCATTAAATAATTCTACTTCTTCATCTACGTGTCGTTCAGCTTCGGCAGCTTTTTTTTCATAGTAATCACCAATAAAAGTTCCCGTCACAGTACCCAATACACTAACACCAATCGCGATCGCATAACCAAAAGCGATTTTTTTTCTAACACTCAGACGACGAAACCAAGGAATATCCCGGGATAAACTTTCAAATAAAGCATCAGAAGTAATACCGGAGTTATCTAAGTTTTCCGGAGGTGTATTCATAGATATGTATACATAAGTTTATAAATATAGGTTTCCCAAATAAAGTTAGATGTTTATAAAATAGATGTTTATAAAAAAATATTGGCAAATGGAAAACAAAGGGAGTGAGTAGTGATATCATGTCCGGTTAATAAGCG
>DESS01000115.1:0-332 GCA_002361335.1 Richelia sp. UBA3308 | reverse complement strand
GAGTAATGAGTAATGAGTAAAAGTAATGGTGGATAATAACCGCTATAAAGGTAATGTGGATTATATAGTAAGTAATTTGCCGGACTTGATATTATGGGTAATTATAAGGACATCATATGAATAGTGAGTAGTAAGGAGTTAGAAGTTACTCCCTTCCCGGCTTTATAATTACGTAACTCCCAAACGTCAGGGAGTGAGAAAAGGAGGGAGTGAGGAGTTAGTAGTTATAAATTTAAAACTTTTGGCCTGTTTCTAATTTGCAATACCCAATCCTCAACAACTAACAACTAACAACTAACAACTAACAACTAACAACTATCACGGTAAGAATG
>DESS01000205.1 GCA_002361335.1 Richelia sp. UBA3308 | reverse complement strand
AATGTGCCAGTTGCGGCCATTCCGAAAAAAAAATTTAACATGAATGATTATAAGTATTTTAAGTAACGTGTTATTACTTGTTTATTTGTATATAAATCGTGAATTATATAAAATACCTGCCAAAATGGCAACATTGATTTTTGTTTTTTAGTTATTTTCTCTGATGAAGGTTTATTAATTCAAGAGGGATGACAGGAAAAATCTCTATTGATCTATTCTGAATTGCAAAAAATATTGTAATTTTGCTGAAAAATATTAAGATAATTTAAAGAAAATTTTTTAAGAATACAGTTTTAGTTAATTATTTTTTTAGGTCTAACCAAAGAGGGATGCAAGCAAGTGAGTATTAGTATTAATACTTACTAAAAGCAGAACTTAATTGTAAAATCACCCATGTTCTAAGTATTTAAACTTTTCATAGTAGCCAAATGTTAGGTAATTATTCGGCTTTCTAGTCAAATTAACTTAACCTTAAACAATCCTGAATAAGGTAAAACCAGTAAATACACGTAAACAAGATTACTTTATGAAAGTTCATACAAATACACTTAATTTGACCAAAAATACTTCAAGAATTGGTAGCGCAATAGTTCTTGTTATTGGAGCTTGTTTAGTAATTCCGTCTATTGCGGATGCGGCAGGAAGTTTAAATGATATAGTCCCCAAGTATTCGATTCCGTATTCACAGAATACCGACAATAGTCAATCCACTTCTCAAGATTCTTCCAATGTATATGAGCCACCTGATTTTGGAAGTCCTGTAAGTGCTTACGGTAGCAGTACCCGCTGATCGAATTTTGATCGAACGCTAACGGGCAAACGATTCGCTCCATGTACTCCCGGCGGTTTCTCCAACTGCGTATAAACCCGGAATACTAGTGGGATTAATCATATCTGTTTGAATACCACCCATCCAATAGTGATCTGCGGGTGCGATGGGTATGGGTTGAGAAAATACGTCAACTCCTCACCTTTGGCAAACTTTGACGATATTAGGAAAGCGATGACGAATTTTTTCGGGGGGAATAGGGCGCATATCTAACCAGACATTGGCAGTGGCTGGATCTTCTTCTGTTTGTTGTAGGTGAGTAAAAATAGCGCGACTAACTATGTCTCTGGGTTTGCGCTCTCCTGGAACTTCTTATCAAATACAAAACGCCGCCCTTGATTATCAATTAAATGTGCCCCTTTACCGCGCACTGCTTCCCTGATTAAAAATCGATCGGCACCTGGTTTAGTTAAAGCAGTAGGATGAAAGCCGGCTAAGCTATAGTTACACCATCACCGGTACTGATAGCTGGATTTGTGGTTTGGGCAAAAACTTGACCTCCACCACCGGTTGCTAGTATGACTGCACCAGCTTGTATCCATGTAATTTCGCCTTGGTTAAATAAGCTAATTCCTTGCGTCCGTTTAGTTTCTGCATGCAGCCATAAATTTAATACGGTTCAGCTGCACCAGCACCCACAACTAAAACATCAAATTGATTTTGAAGATTGATTTCGGACAAGGTGGTAGATGGGATAATAGGGAACTATCGACTTTTGGATTTTCGATTTTCGATTTTCGATTACCAAAGGCTTTTACCGCAATAGGCAGGCCAAATACATCTTTTGAATTTATTTTTACAGTAAATTTTATCTTAATCAGTTACATAAACACGGGGCTTGCGATGCCCGTACCACAAGAGTTTAAAAATATAGTCTTGTACTTGAGAAACCTGAAAATAGCTGTAATTGGTAGTAGTTGTTTAAATATATTTCCTGAAAAGGTTTAGAGGTTAATTGAGGTTAATTAGAACAATATACTATTTAGAGACGCTGCAATGCAACGCCTCTAGATTTATCCTTTTAAGGATTCTGAATTTCCAACTGAAAAACCATTATCAACAACGGCGATAATTTACAGCACCTGGATGGTTTATCTGTAAATACCGTTATTGATGCGCTCATCGCCATCATTAAATATTTCTTCTGTTGGGTTGACTGTAAAGTTATCTAGATTGGCTTGCAGGCGTTGTTTTTGTCTTTCGCTTAAACCTTTAATATTGAGGACATCTTCTACGTCTTTGTAAGGAGCATTAAAGATTATCTTCTTGGCAAGTGTAGGATAGAATCCTCTGTATTGTTGAAAAGCTGAGATATTGGTGTTATTTAAATCAATTTTGTCACCATAAACCTCTGCAAGTTTTTCATCTGCTCGATTTCGCAGTACTCGAGATTCATCAACTGCGAAAATAACAGCATTATTAACTACAAATGCATCAAAATTTGCCGCTTGAGCAACATGAGGAGAGCCTAACCATCCCCAAAATCCTATTAATAAACTAAATACTGTTACTAAATACGCCAATCGTTTCACGATTTTCTACCTCTTTCCATCAAACTTACACAAAAGTTTTAAGCTAATCATACTCAGATGGGATTCATCATCGGTAATTAGCTTAATCAAACACAGCAGTTATCAAAGTCTAATATACAGCTTATCAATAACCGTTATATTTACTTTTGGGGATTGGAGAAACATTTTTGCAAAATTTTATTAAAAGTTATCAATCTTTTCCCTTGATTCCTTGACCAATTAATCGGTCTTAGAGAAATTAGGAAAGCCGATCGCAAACACTCAAGCCATTACGGCAGCGATTAAAAACAAGCTGTCTACTAAAATTGTACTCAAAACTGCTCCACTAAAAGCATACCAGTGCAGTTGCTTATATGTTAAAGGTATAATTCCTAAAGTTAATAAAACTATAGCTAAAACAATTGCCCAAGCAATTCCCGGTGGTGTTTCTACTTGTTCAAGTGCCGATCGCAATATTGGTGAAGCTGCTTGGGCTTCTACAACCATTATTTGCCGCCAGTAGGGTATCAAGTCCACTAAATAAAAATAGATATCGGTTAAGACTGTACCTAATAGAGATCCAAAATAAAACCAGTTACCTACTTTGCCCCAATTACGATACAAACACCAGATGGCAAAGGGTAAACCGATTGATTCTACGGGCAAATGCCATAATGGTTCCCAGCGCAACCAACCCCAATATATAGAACCCGCTAACCAAGTCCAACTAAAACCCAGCAGTAAATCCCCCCAAATATAGGTTTTACTTCGTGACATCAATAATTTACTTACCCATATCCATACAGCCGTTAACCCTACACTTAACCACGGCACTACTCTTACCAATGGCGCTTCTATAAATACTGGTACTGACACCAGAAATACCCCTGCTCCAAATATGAGTAAAGCTTGTCGAGATGCGACTTCAAAGGACAGAGGTGTTAATGATCTTGTTGAAAAAGATGTGAATTTCTCATTTTCTTTTCTCTGTTGGGGTATTGCTGTACTTATCACTTTTTGCTCCGCTATTACCTTTATTTCTAAGGATTCAAGACTTTCAACTGTTTGAGTCACAGGGTTAAAAGCTGTATCTGAATACAACGTATTATTAATCAAGGTTTTTAATATTCTTTACTTTACTTAACTTTTCTTAAGGTATCATATCAATCCTCTACCGAAAGTATATTGATCTCATTTATCCCCCAGGGGGGCATATTTATAGTAGCTCAATTGTAGTCAAGTATGAAATCTTTAAAAAAAACATAAGAAATAAAGTGGAGTTTACGGGTATGCTGTAGCGAGAATTGGGCGATTCAGTTCTAAATAAACAACAAAATAATGTTTCAGTTGCTGTGTTTTTGTCCTGTGAGCAGAAACTGCAGTAGTTGAATATGTAATAACTATAGGTAGATAGGTATATTCATGGCTGTATCGAAACGTTTGCTGTTTCCCTTATTGATGGTAGGAAGTGGCGTTTTATCAGTAGCCGCATTTCCGTTGAAAGTTTTAAGTCAAGATGCGAGTACCGCCGCTGTTGATGGGGGTTCGCAAATGAACGTATGGCAAGGTATTGTTTTAGGCTTTGTGCAAGGTGCAACAGAATTTCTGCCCATTAGTAGTACGGCGCATTTAAAAGCTGTACCAGTGGCACTTGGATGGGGAGATCCAGGATCTGCTTTTAGTGCTGTGATTCAGCTTGGTAGTATTGTGGCTGTGCTTTGGTACTTTTGGGGAGATTTAACAAGAGTTATTACAGGTGCTTGGATTGCGATCGCTAGAAAAGATTATCAAAATACTGATTTTCGTATTGCTTTAGGGATTGCGATCGGAACATTTCCTATAGTGATTTTAGGGCTTTTACTGAAGATTGTGTTTGAAGAGTTTTACGAAAATGCTGTACGAGGTATGGCGGTAATCGCTGTTGTGTCAATTGTGATGGGGTTGTTATTGGGATTAGCAGAAATTAGGGGTACCAGACAGAGGAATTTTGAGAAGTTGGGAATGATTGATGGGATAATAATGGGTTGTGCTCAAGCTTTAGCGTTAGTACCTGGAGTTTCTCGTTCAGGTTCAACTATGACAGCTGGATTATTTATGGGTTTAGAAAGGGAAACAGCAGCAAGATTTTCATTTTTATTAGGAATTCCTGCTATTAGTTTAGCTGGATTAGTTTCAATCAAAGATTTATTAGATGTTGGATCTGGTAGTTCAGGCATACCTACTTTAATCGCGGGTGTAATATCATCGGCAATATTTTCTTATTTAGCAATTGCTTGGTTGGTGAAATTCCTTAAAACTAAAAGCACTTGGATATTTGTTTGGTATCGCTTGATATTCGGTATCGCTATATTAGCTGGTTTATCATTCGGTGTGCTTGAGAATGTTTAGTTGAAGCAGATGGGATGGGGAGATGGGGAGACAAGGAGAGAAGGAAGGAAGGGGATGGCATGTTAAGTTTGTTACTTTAACGTGATTGTATAACCGCAACCTTGAGTGTAATGGTTGTTTGTGGGAGATATGGACATTAATTCTTCAACAAATGACTAATTAATGGCGGGTTTTGATGAATAATGAGAAAAATAAAAAGCTTTATGAGAGTGGAAGGTTTGCTGTTATTTCAACGTCAGTGATTACGATCGCAAGAATGAGAGTAGAGCTGATGGGTTTTATCAAACAACAATTATTTTGGTTTTTAACTGTAGCATCTGCCATATTCACCATTTCGCTACATCCATTAAAAACTCTTGCTTTTCAAGCTGGGGGTAGGTTGGATGGGGTACAACCAATGAACTTGTTGCAAGCGATTTTTTTAGGCTTTGTACAAGGTGCAACGGAGTTTCTACCAATTAGTAGTACGGCTCATTTAAAAGCTATTCCCGTAGCCCTTGGTTGGGGAGATCCAGGAGTTGCTTTTAGTGCGGTGATTCAACTAGGAAGTATGGCAGCGGTATTATCCTACTTCTGGAAGGATTTATCGAGGATTTTCAAGGGCGCTACTAGGGCTATAACTCTTTCAGATTATATGGACTTTGATTTCCGATTGTGTATGGGTATTATTTTTGGCACATTACCCATATTATTTTGCGGTATTTTAATCAAAATTTTTATTCCCGACTTTGATAGCTCACCAATAAGGAGTATGAAAGCGATCGCAATTGCTTCTATAGTCATGTCAATATTTTTGGGATTGGCGGAAAAATTTAGTAAGCGTCAACGAGACTTTGAACATCTAACAATGGCAGATGGTTTGTTAATAGGTGTTGCTCAAGCTTTAGCGGTAATTCCGGGTGTATCTCGAAGTGGTTCGACTTTAACAGCAGGATTGTTTTTAAATTTAGAACGGGAAACTGCGGCGCGATTTTCATTTTTACTGGGTATTCCGGCTATTTCTTTAGCGGGATTAGTCAAATTACAAGATTTTTTTGTCGCAGGGGTTGATGGTACTCAGATAGCTTCTTTAGCAGCAGGGACAATTTCATCAGCTATATTTTCTTATTTAGCGATCGCAGGTTTACTGCGTTTCCTGAAAACTCAAACTACCTGGGTGTTTGTTTGGTATCGACTAATATTCGGAATTGCAATATTGAGCACTATTGCTCCGGGGTTTTTGCAAAATCGTTGATCGGTTTTTAGGAGTGAGTAGTGAGGGGTGAGTAGTGAGGAGTTAGGAGTTAGGAGTGAGTAGTGAGTAGTGAGGATTTAGGAGTCAGTAGTGAGTAGTGAGGAGTTGGCTGCTCACGGATTGTTGAGTTTTAAGTTAGAAAATAGGTATTTTATTTAGTAGTAGTTTTACAGGTACAAAAATACAGGCGTTGCTGAATCTACTTATGAATTTAGATATCCCAGAGGGAATATTAACAGGTCATTACAGGCTATTCTACAATTATAAACACCCTAAAATAATGATTTTTCTTTATTTTTAACTCCTTACTCATTACTCCTTACTCCTTACTCCTCACTCCGTTCCTCATGAATAATATTCGTCCGGCTCGTATTACAAATATATTACCTTTATCTATCGGTGCAGAAATTGGATTTGAGGTGGGTGATGCCATTGTTAGTATTAACGGTATTCGTCCCCGGGATTTGATTGATTATCAATTTTTATGTGCTGATGAAGTGTTAGAATTGGAAATTTTAGATTTTAAGGGAAAAACTCATCAAATTGAAATAGAAAAAGATTATGATGACGATTTAGGTTTAGAGTTTGAAACGGCGCTTTTTGATGGTTTAATTCAGTGTAATAATCGTTGTCCTTTCTGTTTTATTGACCAACAACCACCAGGAAAACGCTCTAGTTTATATTTAAAAGATGATGATTATCGCCTCAGTTTTTTATATGGTTCTTATTTGACTTTAACTAATTTATCGCAACGGGAATGGCAAAGAATTGAACAAATGCGGTTGTCGCCGTTGTATGTTTCTGTTCATGCTACGGAACCGGAAGTCAGAATTAAATTATTAAAAAATCAACGTGCGGGAGAGATATTAGAACATATTAAATGGTTTCAAGAAAGACGATTGCAAATCCATGCTCAAGTAGTGGTTTGTCCCGGTATTAATGATGGTGTACATTTGGAACAAACTCTGGGGGATTTAGCGTCTTTTCATACCGGTGAATTACCTGCGGTAGCTTCTGTGGCGGTAGTACCAGTGGGTTTGACAAGGTTTCGTCCTCAAGAGGATGAACTTATTCCCGTGACGCGGGAAAAAGCAGGAGAAGTAATTTCTCAAGTGCGGAAGGTACAAAAACAATTAAAAGACAAACAAGGTTCAAATTGTGTTTGGTTGGCTGATGAATGGTTTTTAATTGCTGGTGAGGAGCTACCATCTGAAGCGGAATATGAAGATTATCCCCAAATTGATAATGGTGTTGGTTCTATTCGTTTGTTTATCAAACAGTTTATGGAAACTGCAAGGGAATTATTACCACAAAAAGTTGAACCACGAAGGTTAACTTGGGTTGTGGGAAATGCTGTTGAACAAGCTTTTCAACCGATTTTAAAACAGTTGAATGAGGTTGTTGGTTTGGAAATAAATATGTGTGCTTTATCTAGCGATTATTGGGGACAAGATATTAGCGTTACTGGTTTATTAACTGGTCACGATTTACTTTTAAATTTGCAAGGAGTTGATTTAGGTGATGGTATTTTATTGCCTACTGTGATGTTAAAGTATGGAGAATTGATATTTCTGGATGATAAAACTGTGGAGGAAGTTGCTTGTAGTTTAAATACGAAAATATTTCCCGTGGCTAATGTTGAAGAATTGATTCAAAGTTGTATTAGTTGTTAGTTGTTAGTTATTAGTTATTATTTATTAGCTATTAGTTGTTATTTGATAGTTGATAGTTGTTAGTTGTTGGTTGTTACTGATTACCGATCGCCAATGCCCAATGCCCAATGCCCCATAGTTATTAGTTATTAGTTATGATTTGATAGTGATTGAATATTGTATTGTAAAAATACGATAAAGAAGTTATTTTTTGTAGTATTTTAGTCTTGACATAACAAAAAAAATATAGGATAAACTTCTAAACTGAAAAAATCAATATAACAATTACATCGAAAATTTATAAAAAATAATCATGGGTTTCCTTTTCCTAACTCGAAGAGCTAATTGAACGAATCAAAATATATAGCAGTTTGCCTCCTAATGAGGTACAGAAAAATTTTATATAACTCTTGTGGTACGGGCATCCCTGGCCGTCCAAATCTACCGATTACTCATATTAAATATGCTGTATCTAGGTTTTTTTCCAAAACTTACCATATATTAAATATGTATGATTTACGTAAATCTAAAATTGAAAATTTAAAATCGAAAATCGAGTGAGGGGCTAATAGTGACAGAGCAGGTAAAAGGAATTAAAAGAATAAAATTAAATGCTATTAAAACAGGATTATTATTTTTCAACTATCAATTTTTAGTTTGTAGTTTATTTAATATTTTACCAGCTACGGCGGCGACAGAACCTGTTATCAGTGTGGTTCAAAGTCGCGAAAATGCCAACCAATGGAAAGGTATAACCGATCGCTTAGAATCCGCTGGAGTTAATTACTGTGTGATTCCTTTAAGGAGTGTAACAAATACCGCTGATTGGGGAAGTCGTCCGGTATTATTATTACCTAATGTGGAAAAACTTACTCCATCTCAAGCAATTACCTTGGAAGAATGGGTCGGAAAAGGTGGTCATGTAATTGCAAGTGGTCCTGTAGGCAGTTTATCAGCACCAGGGGTACGTCGTTTAATTAAAAACCTTTTAGGCGGTTATTGGGGATTTAGTTTTGACTCAGCCCAGATGCTTCAACCTTCTAAAAGTAAATTACACCGATGGACAAAGAATAAAAAATTAATCGGAGAAGTGCGCGGTGGTGTTGTAGTTCCCAATTTTCCTAGCCAAACTGCTGCTGTATGGCAATCTCAAAATAATTCTACAGCTGTTTTAGCCACTGAACGTTCTACTTTTTTCGGTTGGCGTTGGGGAGTTGATAGTGCTGCTAATCCAAATTTAGATAGTGCTTGGTTACAAGCTGCTTTGAAACGACAAGCAAAATCATCCAATGCTGTTAAAAGTGTTGCTGGTGGTAATTCTCAATGCTCTAATTCAGCGGTGGTCGAAAATCCTACAAATTCTACTATACAGCCAAATGCAGTTTCTCAACCAAGATTTGAGATTACCCGTACCATTTCGGATAAACCCTTTCCCAATATCAAGTTCAGACGTTCCGATGAGTTGTCTGATGAAGCAATCGATCATTTACAGGATAAGGTAAGTTTCGCTGTCACTCCCAACTCCCGCAAACCAATTAGTCGTACCGAATTATTAGCATTACAACAAGAACTATTAAAATTAATTGGTCGAGTTGAAAGTGCTAATTTAGCAGCAGCGGCAATCAATAACGGAAATGTTCAGTCAGCAAAAGGCGAAGCAGTTGAGTTTGCATCCAGACAACCCCCACCATTACCTTATGGTAATCAACAAATAATATCACAAACAAAGGAAGTTGTCAAGCAATTACCCCAGTTAGTAGCGCAAAGAAAATATGCTGAAGCTCGCAAACGTTGGTTAGCAGCAAAAGCTTCTTTATGGAATCAGTTTCCGGTAAATCAAAGATTAGCACAACCGGAAATCCGGGCAGTTTGGTTTGATCGAGGAACTATTGTCAGATCGAGAAGCGAGCAAGGATTGGCACAAATTTTTGATAGACTTTCACAAGCGGGAATTAACACAGTTTTTTTTGAAACGGTAAATGCCGGTTATACAGTTTATCCCAGCCAAGTAGCACCCCAACAAAATCCCTTAACGAGAAATTGGGATCCTTTAAAATCAGCGGTAAAATTAGCCCACGAGCGAGGTATGGAATTACATGCTTGGGTATGGGTTTTTGCGGCAGGGAACCGGGGACATAATAAAATTTTAGGTATTAATCCTAATTATCCTGGGCCAGTGCTTGCTGCTCATCCAGATTGGGCAGGTTACGATCGCCGTGGAAAGATGATTCCTCAAGGTCAGAATAAACCATTTTTTGACCCTGCAAATCCTCAATTAAGGCAATATTTATTAAATCAATACGAAGAAATTGTTACTAAATACAACGTAGACGGTTTACATTTAGACTATATTCGTTATCCCTTTCAAGACCATGGACGCAATCGCAGCTATGGTTATGGTAAAGCAGCGCGATCGCAATTTCAACAACGTTATGGAGTCGATCCACTGAAAATTTCGCCGCGTCAACGGAATATGTGGCAAAAATGGACGGCGTTTCGTACTCAACAAGTTGATAGTTTTGTCGCCCAAGTTTCGCAAAAAATGCGGCAAAAGAAACCCAATTTAATTATGTCTGTGGCGGTATTTCCTTTACCGGAAAGAGAAAGAATTCAGAAATTACAACAACATTGGGAAGTTTGGGCAAGGCGGGGTGATATCGACTTAATTGTTCCCATGACTTACGCTTTAGATACCCAAACTTTTAGCAGGTTAGCACAACCTTGGATTCGATCTCAGAAGTTGGGTTCTGCTTTATTAGTTCCCGGAATTCGTCTGTTGAATTTACCAACTTTAGGAGCCTTCGATCAAATACAATTGATCAGAGATTTACCAGTTAGCGGTTATGCACTCTTCGCTGCCGAAAACTTACAAAATCAACAATTACAGCAAGTTTTCAACAGTACCCAAGGTAAAATTGACACCGAAGAACCAATTCCTTACCGTCAACCCTTCAAAACCGCCGCTTTGCGTTACGCTTCCCTACGAAATGAATGGAAATTCCTATTGCAAAACAAACAACTACAAATCTCTAACAGCACAATTTCCGAACTTAACTCCCAAGCAGAAATTTTGCAAAACGCCTTGAATCAGCTTGCAGAATCTCCATCAACAGCTAATATACAAACTACCATTGCATCATTAATTCGCTTTAAATTTAAATTTAGAACATTAATGGGCCAACAGGCAGTAAATAACCCCTATCAAGTAAGAGTATGGGAAAACCGTCTCGCCATGATAGAAAGATTAATCAAATTTGGCGATAAGTCATCAAGGTAATAAGTCAAGAGGCAAGAGGCAAAAGGTAAAAGGTAAGAGTTAAAAGTATCAAATTAATAAATATTAAACCCCCTGGAAAGGAATGAAATTAGCAGCTGCATTATTGTTCTGTTAAAATCTCAGCTATATAAGGTTGTAAAATCAGCAAGTTAGGAGTTAGGAGTTAAGAGTTAGGAGTTAGGAGTTAAAAATTGTCCCCTTGTCCCCTTGTCCCCTTGTCCCCTTGTCTCCCCATCCCTTGTCTGAATATAAGCACTAATTAAAAGTTGTTTTCCTTATGCATTTGCATTCTCAGGTTCTTCACTAACAGTAGCTTCTGTTGCTGCTTCATTGGAATCAACTGAATCTTCTGCAACAGTTTCTGCAGTTTCTTCAGGAGAAGGCTCAACTTTAACAGGAGGCGGTGAAGGCTTCGGGGGACGTGCTAATGCAGGATTCACTGGAGGTTTAATTTCATCTCTTCCAGATGATTTTCTACCTCTACCTTTACCTCTACCTCTATCCCTATCTTTATTTTTATCTCTATCTCTATCTCTATCCCTATCCCTATCCCTATCCCTATCTCCACGATTTACTTTTACAGGAGGCGTAAATTCTTTCTTTTCAGAATTGCCTTGGGTATCGGCTTGTGCCTGACGTTCGGATTTTTTAATTGGACGTTCTACCATTGTTAATTTCTGTTAATTTATTTGTATGATATATGGTTTTGGCAGTGAAGAAACTGCTGGTGGACACATTATTGTCAATTTTGATTTAGAGACGCAGTGCACAGTACAACCTCGAGACACCGGTTTGGGTAAAGCCCAGCGTCAAACATATTTTAAATCAGCAACTCCCGAATAATTACCATACCACTTTGTATTTTTGATGATTAATAACATAGCTGGTGCAAGATATCACTGAAGCAAAAGTCATATCAAACTACCACTAGTACTCTTTTTCATTAAAATTGACGGTTTAGGGCAAGCAGGGGGAGCGGGGGGAGAAAAGAATTTTGAGTAAAAATAAACCCATCATAATTAATGTAAAGCACCACTAGTTTGTCATCCCCCTAAATCCACGCCACTTGCAGAGCGGGCGTGCCTGTTTCTCCGCAACGCCTTAAAAAAGGGGGACTTTCACCCCCCAATACATCGGGGGAAGGGGGGATAATCGGAGATTTGCGTTACAAACTAAGCTGCTACGCATTTAAGTTGTATATTTAGAAATATTATGTAAAAGCTAAGGCTCTTATCCCTTTTGCCTTGCTTTTGTGCATTTTTAATGCACGAGAGCTTATAACTTTTAAACATCTTCTTACAAAAAGAAAGAGAGTTTGAGCTTAATTTACTTTTCTTTAGACAGCTATATTTTTTCTGTGGCCACTGATTTATATCATGTCCGGTTAAACAGTTAAGTAGGTCAGCAAGAAAAATTATAGTTTAGATCAGGCATTCATGCGCTTAGGTATAAGGTTTTGACCTTAATTCACTTTTCTTAACATAGTGATATTTTTTT